>CAMDOL010000001.1 GCA_945903615.1 Rickettsia typhi
AAATTCCTTGCAAAATAAGGTTTGTGCTATTTACGGTTAAGTTATTTTCGTTAATAATTAAATTTCTACCTTCATTTCTACCTTCATTTCTAACAGAATCCAATATAATTGTCGCTAAACTAGGACGATTATGTGAAGCGGGATAATTATTCAAATCGATTGGGTTAGGATACTCAACTAATGGTATTGCTGGATCAATATTGTGGAGTGCTTGAATATAATTGTGAATTCCGCCATCACTATCACCATCAAGGTTTCTTAATTCATTGTGTAAAAGTCCAATTAATCTAAGGAGCTCTTCTGATCTACGGAGCTCTTCTGAATCAAGTTTTGCTTTTTTATTTATATTTGGTTCTTCGTTTGGTCTCATAAGTTAATTTTTTATTGAATTTTAATATTTAGAAATAAATTTTATAAAATTTTTTTTTTAAGTTAAGTTAATAAAAATTGTTTGCAATAACAAACAAATAATTTTAACAAAATAAATGCGATTTTGTAAAACAATCAAATCTAATGTAAAATTGTATACAGGGCACCTTGAAAAAATTATTTATTCAAAATTTCTTACCAACCCAGTGAAACTGCCCCACCAGTCTTCTTTTAACAATAGCCCAAAAGCTCTCAATAGTGTTAGCATCAATAATGCGGTTAGCAAATTCTTTTTGGTGATTAATTTGTAAATTTAGTGCCGCGACCACGATGATTGTCGCAAAAGAACCAGATATCACGGATTGGTTAAAAATCTTTCCCGCCAGTATGAACCGCCACAACTCCAGAGCTTAAACTGGCATAAGCAACATTTTTGAACCCAGCTTTTTCAATCATTTTTTTGAAATTTTCCTGATTGGGAAATTTGCGAATGCTTTCAACCAAATATTGGTAAGAATCCTCGTCACCCGCTACCAGCTTGCCTATTTTGGGAATAGCGTGAAAGGAATATAGATCATAAATTTTGGCGAGAGGCAAATTATTTACTTGTGAAAATTCTAAACAAATAAATTTTCCACCTGTTTTTAAAACTCGAAAAGCCTCGTTCAGACCGTTTTGAATATTGGTAAAATTTCTGATACCAAAGGCAATTGTGTAATAGTCAAAATAGTTATCGGCGTAGGGCAATTTTTCACCATCACAACAATTAAAATTTAGGTGAGAGAATAAATTTTTATCTACTGCCCGCTCTTTACCAACGCTGAGCATTTGCGGGTTTATATCGGCAACTTCAATTTCAATTTTAGCATTTTGCTCTTTAGCTTTTTTTAAAATCCGAAAAGCAATATCACCCGTTCCACCAGCAACATCAATGGTTTTATAAGATTGATTTGGGATCAATTTTATCTCCTTTACCATTTTATCTTTCCACAAACGATGCATCCCTGCACTCATAAAATCATTCATCAGGTCATATTTTGAAGCGACAGAGCTAAACACTTCTTTTACTAAGGAAGATTTTTGACTTTCGTCAACTTGTTTGAAGCCGAAGTGAGTTTGGTTCATATAAAAATTTATCTTTGTTGTGAAGGATCTATACCCAAACAATTTGTAAAAATTCACTCGGAGAATTTGGCTGTATCACTTGATACAACCTGCATTATCCGTCGTGATTTTTCCTAAAAAATCCTTTGTCATAAGATCGGTATCTTCAACTTGTTTGGGTATAGGCTTTAAATTTTTGTCTGGCGTGGATTTTGCTTTCTAATTGTCATTGATAATTTATTTCTTAAAAAATCGTGCCAAATCACGAATATGGGAAACGGTCTGAATATTGATACCAACTAAATTAGCTCTTAAACTTTTCCAACTTTTTAATTTTTCAACTCCTTGAGGAACAATAATATTCTCAAATCCTAACTTTGCCGCTTCTTTCAATCTAATATCAATTCCTGAGACCATTCGCACTTCGCCGCTTAAGCCAAGCTCGCCCATCACGGCGCAATTATTTGGCAACGGAATATCGCGTGAGGCAGAAATTAATGCTGCAGCAACCGCCAAATCAGCTCCCGGTTCGTTGATTTTCAAGCCGCCAGCAATATTCAGATAAACTTCCTTATCGCCCAAATTCAAACCAAATCTGGCGTTTAAAATGGCAATAATCATCGACAAGCGATTTAAATCCCAGCCAACAACCGCGCGTCTTGGGGTTGGCATAAAACTTGGCGCAATTAATGCTTGAACTTCTACCAAAATTGGCCGCGTTCCTTCCATACCAGCAAAAACTGCCGCTCCAGAAATGTTCTGTGTTCGTGATGATAAAAATAATTCACTTGGATTTGAAACTTCGGATAAACCCATATCATTCATTTCAAACACGCCAATTTCATTCGCCGCGCCAAAGCGGTTTTTGATTGAACGCAAAATTCTAAATTGATGACCACGCTCGCCTTCAAAATATAAAACTGTATCCACCAAATGTTCCAAAACCTTCGGCCCAGCAATTTGTCCGTCTTTGGTGACATGGCTAACAATTATCAAAATTATATTTTTGCGTTTGGCAAGCATGGTCAATTCTCCAGCTGAAGCTCTGACTTGCGAAACCGTTCCGGGTGCGGAAGCTAAATCTTCAATATACATCGTTTGGATGGAATCGATAATTACAGCAGTTGGCGTGTCTTTATTATCAAGAGTTTTGAGAATGTCTAAAACATTAGTTGTTGAAGCAAGTTTGACACCAGATTTCTCCAAGCCCAATCTTTTAGCCCGCAGACGCACTTGATCAATAGATTCTTCACCAGAAATATAATAAATATTATTTCCTAATTTGCCTAGAGATGCCGCAGCTTGCAAAAGCAAAGTTGATTTTCCAATTCCGGGATCGCCACCAATTAAGACTGCCGAACCCTTCACCAAGCCGCCGCCCAAAACGCGGTCAAGTTCGGCAATACCAACTTGAATTCTTGGCACATCAACACCAAGTGCATCAAGCCCCGCCATTTCAATTTTGTGTCCACGGTCTTTAACATTTTTGGAGTTAGCTAAAATGTTGGTGGTTAAATTTCCGCCCTCTGCAGTTACAGAACCTCCTGTTTCATATTCTTCCAAAAGCGAATTCCACGCTCCACAATCTGGACATTTTCCAGCCCATTTAGTGTGAATGGTTCCGCATTCTTGACAAGAGTAAGTGGTTTTTGTGGCCATGATTTGCTTTGTTGGTTGATTATACCAATTTTCATTTTAAAAATTGCAAAAGCTAAACTACGCATATTCTTCATCTTTTTGGTAAAGGACACCTAAAGATTGGCAAAAAGCCTCAAGCTATATGGTCATACAGCTTTCGTTTTTTATCAATCTTTCCTCAAAAATATTTTGAATATATAGGAACCTCTGAACAACTAAAAATTGATATTTCTGAGGATTTTTTGAGTAGAAATTTCATTACTTTTTGGTGGAATATTTCCATATTTCACCAAAAATAATGGAATTTATGTCAGAAAAGACCAGAAAGATCAATTTTTCTAAAACATCGTTTTAGTTGTTCAGAGGTTCCTTAATTTAATCTGGCAGTTTAGTTTTGAGTAGTCTATGAATCACAAATTTCTAAAGCTACCATTTCTTTATAGTCTGGTCTTCTTCTGATAATCTTAAACTTATTATCATCCACCAAGACCTCTGGGATCAGTGGACGAGAATTGTATTCACTTGACATTGACGCCCCATAAGCTCCAGCAGATAAAAAAGCGATTAGATCACCAGCTTGCGGATTAACTAAATGGCGATTTTTAGCCAGAATATCCGTACTTTCACAAACTGGTCCGGCTATATCAAACTTAATTTCTTCGCCAACTTTTTTGGTAACAGGGATTACTTTATGATAAGAATCATAAAGCCCTGGACGCATCAAATCATTCATCGCTGCATCGATGATTAAAAAATCTCGATCAGCAGTTTTTTTAACATAGATAATCTCGGAGACTAAAGTGCCAGAGCTTCCAACTAAAGCCCTTCCTGGCGCAATGGTTAGGCTAACATTTAAATCTTTAATTATTTGTTTAATTAAATCCGCATAATCTTGGATTAAGATTGGCGTTTCTTCATTATATAAAATACCAATTCCGCCACCCAAATCTAGATTATCAATCTTGAATCCCTGACTTCTCAACTCCAAACACAAATCTTTGATTTTAGTAAAAGCTTTAGCGAAAGGTTCTAGCGCAGTTATTTGTGAACCAATATGAGTTGAGATGCCAAATACCTCAATGCTAGCAAGATCTTTTGCTAATTGATAAATTCTTGGCGCATCTTCAATATCAATTCCAAATTTATCGCCTTTTTTACCAGTAGAAATTTTGCTGTGGGTTTTGGCGTCAACATTTGGATTGACTCGAAGAGCAATTTTAGCTTTTAAATTCAATTTTTCTGCCACCTTGCTTAGTAAAAACAATTCTGGCTCAGACTCGATTGAAAACTCCTCAACGCCATTTTTTAAGGCGAATTCCATCTCGGCTTTAGTTTTGCCAACCCCAGCAAAAACAATTTTTTTAGGATCGATTCCAGCTTGCAAAGCCCGATAAATTTCTCCTTGAGAAACAGCATCAATACCCGCACCAAAACCAGCAAAAATTTTAGCAATATTAATATTTGGATTAGCTTTAATGGCGTAACAAATTTTATAATCAACACCTTTAAAAGCTTGAGCAAAATTCTGATAATTTTCTACCAAGCTGGATTTGGAATAGCAATAAAAAGGTGTTTCGACTTCTTTGGCAATCTGAGCAATCGCCAGATTTTCAGCGCATAGTTGGTTATTTTTATATGTAAAATTCATTAGGTAGAAATTTAATTTTAAATGTTCCACGTGGAACATTTATATTTTTTAGCGTCCATCATAGATTTAAGGGCACCTCTAAAAAGATTTATGATACACTCTTAGTAAATCTATGACGATTAAATTCTCTTGTTCTTGACCAACACTCATCCGCAAATAACTTGGCAGGTTATAAGCTGACATCTCTCTTAATATAACTCCGTTATCTAATAAAAATTCATTAACTTTCTGACATTTGTCTATAGAGAGAAAGTCTAATAAAATAAAATTTGCCACTGATGGGTAATGTTTTATACCAATTTTATCAAACTCTATCGCCAAAATTTTTAACCATTTTTGATTATGAGCTTTTGATTTTTCTACAAACTCACTATCATTAATCGCTGCAACTCCAGCATATTGGGCAGCGCCCGAAACATTAAATGGGCCACGAGCACGATTTAAAATATCAGCAATGTATAAGGAGGAATATGACCAACCTAGTCTTAAGGATGCTAGTCCATAAATCTTAGAAAAAGTGCGGATCATCACCACATTACTATATTTATTGACTAGCTCAATCACATCTGGATAATCCTTATTATCAACAAACTCTGCATAGGCCAAGTCCAAGACCACTATAATATTAATTGGCACATTCTTGATCAGTCTCTCAACTTCACTATTGCTTAAATAGGATCCGGTCGGATTATTTGGATTGGCAAGAAAAATCATCTTGGTCTTATTTGTAATCTCCGCCAACATATTATCAACATTAGCAGTCAAATTAATTTCTTTAGCGATGACGCCATTTGCTCCAACTCTTTTAGCTGAGATTGGATACATCAAGAATCCATACTCGCTATACAAAACCTCGTCTCCAACACCACAAAAAGAATGGGTAAGAAGCGCAATAATTTCATCTGATCCAGCTCCACAAACAATTTTATCGGCATTAATTTTATATTTTATAGCTAAAGCACTTCTTAACTCAACACAACCTCCATCAGCATAACGAAAGAGCTTATCACTGTGCCTTTGATATTCCAACAAAGCTTCTGGGCTTGCTCCCAAAGCATTCTCGTTGGAGGAGAGTTTGATTACTTTATTGTCATTTCCCGTTTTTGACTTACCTGGTTTATAAGGCTCAATCCCCAATATATATTCTTTTGCTTTAATCATATTTATTTTATTATTATTAGGATTTATGCAGCAATGTCTTTTAGAGTTGCTCTTTGGGCTTCAATCCTATTGAATTGTTCCACGTGGAACAATTTAATTTACTACAAACTATCTACCAATTCCTCAATTTCTTTTAAATCCTTGAAAAATATAGTAATTTTACCCTTATGTTTTTGTTGATTATATTCAGCTTTTACTAGATTTCCTGCAAATAATTGCTTCAATTTTAATTCGACATTTTTAACTGTTTGACTTTGGTTCTTTTTATTTTTTGTGGTTGGGTTAATTTTCTTAATTACACTAGATTTAATCTCTACTTCCAGCTCGTCATTTTTAAACATTGTTTCTATATCTCGAACTGTCCAGTTATTTTCAACAATTTGCCTAGCTATTTCAACAGCATTTTCGCTATTCATAATTACCTTAGCGTGACCAAAAGTTATTTTACCTTGATCCAGCAATTCTTGAACTTCTTTTGGTAAAGACAAAAGCCTCAAAATATTGGCAATATGACTTCTGCTGCAACCAATTTTTTTAGCAACTTGTTCTTGGGTATAGTCAAACTCTCTAATCAATTGTTTATATCCCTGCGCTTCTTCAATTGGTGATAAATCAGTTCTTTGCACATTCTCGATAATAGCAAATTCTAGAGCTTGGGTATTTTCAATGTCTTTAATAATTACAGGAACTTGGCTCAATCCAGCCATCTTTGCTGCTTTAAACCTGCGCTCACCAGCAACAATCTCGAAAGTGCCACGCCCATCAGCTCTTCTAACAATAATTGGTTGAATAATGCCATTTTCTCGAATCGAGTTACTTAGTTCTAAAAGTTGATTTTGATCAAAATATTTTCTAGGTTGATAAACTCCAGCGATAAGGTTATTAACTGATATTAGCTGAACGGACTCATCGTGGCTATTTATTGGGATATTGACCCTGCTGGAATCCTTAGTTTTATTTTCACCCAATAGTGCAGATAGACCACGACCTAGTTTTTTATCATTATTAATTTCCATATACTTTATTCATTAGGTTTGAATTGTTCCCAAGCGGGAGCAATCATAGATTTTCTTTAATAATTATTTCTTTTGCTAACTTCACATAAGCAATTGATCCTGGGCATTTTGGATCGTATATTAAAGCTGGAAGACCGTATGATGGGGCTTCCGATAACTTAACATTTCTTGGTACTATTGTCTGATAAACCATGGTACCTAAGAATTCCCGAACATCGTTCTCAACTTGTTCGGTCAATTTATTGCGACGATCATGCATTGTTAGGGTAATTCCGCTAATTCTTAAATCAGGATTTAAATTAGTTTTAACCAAATCCAGCGTTGTTAATAAATGGCTTAAACCCTCTAAAGCAAAGAACTCGCATTGCATTGGGATGAGAATGGAGTTAATTGCAGTTAAAGCGTTAACGGTTAAAAGACCTAGGGAAGGTGGACAATCGATAATTATGCAATCATAATTATTTATAATGGAGCGTAACTTATTTCTTAAAACAAATTCTCTGTTTTCAACATTGGTCAGCTCCACTTCACAAGCCGATAGATCAACGGTTGCCGGTATTAGAAATAAGTTTTTGATTGGGGTTTTGAATATAGCATCCTCAATGCTACAATTGTCGATCATAACATCATAAATACTATGAGTACGATCTTGGTGATACAGCCCAAGTCCAGTACTAGCGTTTCCTTGTGGATCAAAATCAATAACCAGAACTTTCTTTTTTAAAGCAGCAAATGCGGTAGAAACATTAATTACAGTGGTAGTCTTTCCAACTCCACCCTTTTGATTAACTACAGCAATAATCTTGGCAGGTTTTTCCATATTTTCTAGTGAGAAATAGTTAAATTGTTCCACGTGGAACAATTAAAGTTTTAGAAATGGGAATTGTCAAATGATTTTTAGGTTTTTAATTGTGGTCGTTTGCGCTTGCCATCCCAGTTGAAGCTGCAAGATATTCTTCGCTGCACTCAGGATGGCAAGGTTTTTAGAGAGGTTAAGAATTATAATACATTTCAAACTCAACTGGATGAGGGACTTGGTCACATCTTTCAGCTTCTTTCAATTTTAGCTTGATATAAGCGTCAATTTGATCATCAGTAAACACACCACCTTTTTTCAAAAACTCACGGTCTTTATCAAGAGCAGCAAGAGCTTCTCTTAGGCTTCTAGCAACAGTTGGGATTTTCTTTAGTTCCTTTTCTGAAAGCTCATAAAGATCACGATTATCAGCTTTTCCTGGATGGATTTTATTGATAACTCCATCAAGACCTGCCATCAACATTGCTGAAAAACCAAGATAAGGGTTAGCAACTGGATCAGGAAATCTAGCTTCAATTCGGCGCGCTTTTTCGTTAGTTACATGCGGAATACGAATTGATGCAGAGCGGTTTTTAGAAGAATAGGCTAATAAAACTGGAGCTTCATAACCAGGGACTAATCTTTTATAACTATTGGTTGATGGATTAGTAAAGGCATTAATTGCACGAGCATGTTTAATAATTCCACCAATGTAATAAATTGCCAGCTCTGAAAGTCCAGCTTCACCATTTCCTAAAAATAAAGGCTTGCCGTCTTTCCAGATTGATTGATGGACATGCATTCCTGAGCCGTTATCACCAAAAATTGGTTTGGGCATAAAGGTTGCGGTTTTACCGTAAGAATCACAAACATTGTGGATAACATATTTAAATTTTTGAATGTTATCTGCAGTGCAAGTAAGGGTGCTATATTTAAAACCCAATTCATATTGGGAGTTGGCAACTTCATGATGGTGTAAAATTGGAACAATTCCAACTTCACGCAAAACTTCTAGCATTTCACCGCGAATATCGTTTCCAGTATCTAAAGGCGATAAATCAAAATAAGCGCCTTTGATTGGTGACCTGTGTCCCATATTTCCACCTTCATAATGTTTGCCATTATTATAAGGACCTTCACAAGAATCAATTTCATATCCACAACCATTAGATTTGGTGTGATATTGAATGTTATCAAAAACAAAAAATTCTGGTTCAGGACCAAAATAAGCAGCATCACCTATGCCAGTTGATTGCAAATATTGTTCAGCTAATTTGGCGGTATGTCGTGGATCACGGTCATAACCTTCGCCAGTTTTAGGCTCAATTACATTGCAAATCAAAACTATAGTTGGAAGAGTAGAAAATGGATCGATGAAAGCGGTATCTAATTGTGGAATCAAAATCATATCTGACTCGTTGATCTCTTTCCAAGCCGGAACTGAAGAGCCATCAAAAGCAACGCCGTTTTTTAATTCCTCTTCACCAACCGCATCAGCACAATGGGTGATGTGCAGCCATTTACCACAATAGTCGGTGAAACGAAAATCAATAAATTTGATGTCGTTATTTTTGACTAACTCCAAAATATCGCCAGAGGTAATTGGGCCAGAATTGGCAAGAACATTGGCTAAGCCACTGCTATTTTTAGTCATTTTTGATTATTTTTTTGAGATTGTTATCCGGCGAGCGACTTTGAAATTCAACTTTGAAAAAATTGATTATAAGATTCAAAAACCCAACCGATTTGTAGTTCGGGGGTGCATTCTATTGCCAGAAAATTTAAAAGTAAATTGCTTTTTGCCAAGTTCCAGAAAATTACTGAACAATTTTTTAAAAAACTCGGCTAAAAATTTGATCAACATTTTTAGTATAAAAAGAATAGTCAAAAATTGCTTTTAGCTTTTCTTTTCCTAAGGATTTCATAACTTTTTCATCCTGACTTAGCAACTCATAAAAATCGCTACCATCTTGCCAAACCTTCATAGCATTGGTTTGAACAATTTTATAAGCATCTTCGCGGGAGATTTTGGCTTCGTCAATTAGAGTGATTAAAATTCTTTGAGAAAATACTAGACCATTTAATTTGTTCAGATTTTTCATCATATTTTCTGGATAAATCAAAAGATTTTCTATGAGTCCAACCAAGCGATTCAAGGCGAAATCCAAAACCACAGTTGCATCTGGCGCCAACATTCTTTCAACTGATGAATGGGAAATATCACGCTCGTGCCACAAAGCAACATTCTCCATCATTGGCACAACGGCGCTGCGAACAACCCTTGCAAGACCAGTTAAATTTTCAGATAAAACTGGGTTGCGTTTATGCGGCATTGCGGATGAGCCTTTTTGACCAACGGAGAAAAATTCTTCCACTTCCAAAACCTCGGTTCTTTGCAGATGGCGAATTTCAATAGCGATATTTTCAATGGAAGAGGCAATCACACCCAGAGTTGCAAAAAACATCGCATGGCGATCTCTTGGAATTATTTGGCTGGAAATTTCTTCCTCTACTAAACCTAGTTTTTTAGCCACATGTTTTTGCACCAAAGGATCAATTGTGGCATGAGTTCCAACTGCACCAGATATAGCACAAACAGCGATTTCTTTTCTTGCAGCAATCAGCCTTTCTTTATTTCTTTTAAATTCGGCATAAAAGCGTGCCATTTTTAAACCAAAAGTTGTTGGTTCAGCGTGAATGCCGTGGCTTCTGCCCACGCACAGGGTGTTTTTATGTTCAAAAGATTTATCTTTGAGAGCTTTTAAAAGTCTTTCTAAATCATCTAATAAAATATCTGCCGCCGCCGTTAATTGTTTGGAAAGGCAGGTATCCAGAACATCCGAGCTGGTCATTCCCATATGAACAAATCTAGAATTTTCTCCAATTGATTCAGCTAAATTAGTCAGAAACGCAATCACATCATGCTTGGTGACATTTTCAATTTCTAAAATTTTATCCGCATCAACTTTGCCTTTGGTCAAAATTTCTGCCGCAACACCACTCGGAACAATGCCCAGTTGCTCCATTGCCTCAACTGCATAAGCCTCAATTTCTAACCAAATTTGGTATTTATTTTGCTCAGACCAAATATCGGTCATTTCTTTTCTTGAATAGCGCGGGATCATAAAAAAATTTTAATGGTTAATGGTTAATGGTTAATGGTTAAAGGCTCAGCTTTTTTTGACGGAATCGATTGAATAAGTCGAAAAAGTTGCTCTGTTGTTGCAACATCGGTCATTCGCATCTTGCCGTCAATGGCCTGCATTTTCAAACCGTGATAATTTGTCGCGGTTTGGTTTCCCTCTTCTTTTAAACGCTGTTTTAGCTTACGCCAATAAGCATTGGCGTCAACGCTTTCGGTTAAAATCTCTATCACATCAACAGCAGAGAAATACCATTGTTCATCTTGGTCGCTCCAAAGGCTGCGAACTTTTTTATCTTCAAATAATTTTATTTCGTTTGGTTTTGTCATTTTTGTGGGTTTTTGTTTTTGATGATTATTCTTGCGTATGGCACCGCAACTGCTCCGCCAATCATCATATATAGATCTCCATCAACCGCACCCCTCTTTTGAATCTCTTTGCGATATTTTTTGTGTTCTTCTTTATATGGATTGACACCCATTTTCAAACCTGAATTCGATATTCCCAATCCTATAATCTCAAATTGAGCGGGATTATATTTATCTAAAAATGTAATTGGAACGCCCATCGCACCAGCATAATCGGCTGGAATATCTTTGGTTTTATCAACATTTATGGCGTCATAATTATCATATTTTGGATATTCTTCTGGTATATATTTTTTGTGTAAAATTAAATCTTCGTGGCGTTTTTTAATTTCTAAATTAGTGAACCACACAACGCCTGAAACTCTAATCATTCCATCGCGGTGATCACCTGCGGTGGCATAATCTTGGTAATGTTGATTAATAAAATATGCCGCTCCGCCTTTAAATCCATAGCCTAGCCAAATTTTATCATCTTTTATAAGTCTAAAAATTTCTTTGTAAGTAATGGCGTTTTGGTGTCCAACAATTAAAAACTTTTTATCAAACTCAACAAGCTGGGCAATATATTGACGAAACAGCGAAAATGGTGGGTTGGTCACCACAATATCCGCTTGTTTTAAAAGCTCGATACACTCATCACTGCGAAAATCGCCATCGCCCTTTAAATGTTTAACAGCAATTTCATTTTTATCGGGCAAATTATTGCCGTTTTTATCGCCTTCATATTCCAAATAAATTGCCTGCTCGCTATTGTTTTGGCTAAACAAATCCATATTTTGGCTTTTGTAGCAAGTTGCGATCAATTTTTTTAGCCCAAGTTTTTCAAAATTATGTGAAAAATAATGGAAAAAATTGCTAATTCGCGGGTCGTCACAATTGCAATAAACAACTTTGTCTTTGAAGTGATTTTTATAATTTTTTAACTCCAGCTCAATGTCGCAAAGCTGGGTGTAAAATTCGTCTTTTTTAGAGTCTTTGGCTTTGTGAAGGTTTTTATTTAAAGCTTTTCTCATTTTATTTAAAATGATACTTTATAAAAACTCACGGGGGATTGCTTCGCTTAAAACTGCTTTGGGAACTTCCTTAACTTCACCGACTGGCATTTTGCCAAGGTGGAATGGACCAAAGGAAATTCTGATTAGGCGACTAACTTTGAGACCAAAATATTCTAGAACTTTTTTGATTTCTCGGTTCTTGCCCTCAGTTAAAGAAATTTTTAGCCAAGAATTAAAATCTCTCATCTGCTCCATCTCAACTTTGATGCCGTCATATTTAATGCCGTCAATAACAATTCCTTTTTGTAATTTTTTTAATCTTTCCATATCAATCACACCAAAAACTCTGGCACGATAAACCCTTGTCCATTTGCTAGAAGGAAGCTCAATATATCTTGCAACCTCTCCATCATTGGTTAATAGCAATAAGCCTTCAGTGTTGATATCAAGGCGACCAACGGTTACAACTCTTGGTAAAGCCTTGGGCAAAATCTCAAAAATAGTTTTGCGTGCCTTGGGATCTTTATTGGTGGTTATAAAACCGCGCGGTTTGTGGAAGACCCAAATTTTTGGCGGTTTTTTTTCCATCAACAATTTGTCATCAATTTTAATTGAGTGGTCGGTAATTATGGTGGCTGGGGTTTCAATGACTACGCCATTAACTTTTACTCGACCCTCCGTAATTAATTCTTCCGCTTCGCGTCTTGAACAAAAGCCGCTTCTGGCGATAACTTTTGCAACTCTTTGTCCTTTAATTTCATCCATAAATTTTAATTATTTTAAGTTCTAATTTTCTTGGCACTGATTTATAAAAGCAGCAAATATTTTTTCATCAATTTCACTAGAGCCAAATTCTGGGTGCCATTGCACACCAAGGCAGAACGGATGTTCTTGGTGTTCAATTGCTTCAATGATTCCATCTTTTGATTTAGCACTAACAATAATATTTTTACCTAAATTTCCTACCGCTTGATGATGTGAGGAATTGGTTTTGATATTTTTGATTTGGGCAATTTCAAATAATTGGCTTTTCTGATTTATTTCAACATCGTGATAAGCTTTTCCAGCTTCCATAAATTCTGGATTTTTGCTTTGTTCGTGGTTCATATATTTTGGATGATCAGGAATATGCTGAATACAATCGCCACCAAAAATAATATTCATTAATTGCATACCATTACAAATTCCCAAAATTGGCATTTCAGTTTTTTGTTTGATGGCACGCAAAAACACTTCAAATTCAAAATTATCACGCGCTTCATTTAAAGTGACTTTGGGGTGAATTTTTTGCCCATATCTTTTTGGATTAACATCAAAACCACCACCAATAAATAACAAACCATCGATCAAATTTAAATATTCGTCGATTGATTGATGGTCATACGGGAGTAGAATTGGAACGCCGCCGGCATTGCTGATTGCTTCAGCATAATTTCTTCTAATTGCATAAAATGGGCTTTTGGAGTAAGAATTTTCTCCTCCTATTTTATAGTCTGGAATAATTCCGATGATGGGTTTTTTTATTGGCATTTTTATTGGAATTTGGCTTTCAATCTCATTTCTCTCTCATTTCTCATTTGGATAAAATCATCACCAGCATGATAAGAGGAGCGGGTGAGGGGGCTGGAGGCAACCATTAAAAAACCCTTGTTATAAGCAGCTTTTTTATAAAATTCAAATTCATCCGGGTGAACATAGCGATCAACTGGGGCGTGGCGAACTGTTGGGCGCAAATATTGCCCAATGGTTAAAAAATCTACATCGGCAGTTCTCAAATCGTCCATCACTTGCAAAACTTCCTCTTTCTTTTCTCCCAAACCAACCATCAAACCAGATTTAGTAAAAATTAATGGATCAATTTCTTTTACTTTTTTTAACAACGACAGTGAATGAAAATATCTGGCACCGGGGCGAATTGAGTTATAAAGACCAGGAACAGTTTCAATATTGTGGTTGAAAACATCGGGTTTGGCACGAGCAACTTTTTCAATCGCACCATCTTTTCGCAAAAAATCAGGAGTTAAAATTTCAATTGTGGTTTCAGGCGCAGTTTCTCTGAGTCTTTGAATGCAACGCACAAAATGATCAGCACCACCATCATCTAAATCATCACGATCAACTGAAGTGATTACAATATGATGCAAACCTAATTTGCCAACCGCCTCCGCCAAATTGTCCGGCTCGTGCGGATCAAGCTTATCTGGCTTGCCAGTTTCAATATTACAAAATGAACAAGCTCTAGTGCAAACTGATCCTAAAATCATCACCGTTGCATGCTTCTGGCTCCAGCATTCGCTAATATTTGGGCAGGCGGCTTCTTCGCAAACGGTGTTTAATTTATATTTGCGCATCAACGCCGCAGTATCAGAAAACACGCTCGAGGTTGGCGCTTTCACTCTGATCCAATCAGGTTTTCTCTGCATCTGATCTTTTGGTGCTTTCTGGGCAAAACCCATTAGATCTTTGTTATCGATAATTTTTTTAGTTTCTAATTGCATTATGCCAAATCTAATTCAAAAAAACCGAATCCATTTTATTAGATTCGGTATAAGGATCCCCATAAAATGGGGCGGAGCAAGTGCTCCGTAAAAAAATATTTTTAAAAATTGCTTCCAAAGCTGAAGCGAAAATTTTCAACTTGGTCAAAATCTTCTCTTTTGGTAACTTTAGAAAAGTCTAAACGAATTGGCCCAAGTGGTGAAGCCCATCCAAAGCTAAGACCATATGAAGAGCGAATTGAGCCAGTATCAATAACTGGGCTGCTGGCTTTGTTAATTTGGTCGACACCTTTGAGCGTTCCAATATCAGAAAATAACGAGCCACTAATTCCTAAATCTTTTGGCAAACCAAGTGGAAAACGAAATTCTGTCGTACTAACATAATAAGTTTTTCCACCAATTGCATCACCACCTTTGAAAGTGCCATTGATCTTGGCTCTAGGACCCATACCAGCATATTGGAAACCTCTAAAATTATTTCCTCCTAAAAAGAAATTATCGTTACTTCTTATGTCTTGACCAATGCCATCAATAAAGCCAAAGCGACCAGAAAATTTTAAAACAAAATCAGTGTTGCCCAAAACTGGAATATAGTATCCGCCACTACCTTCACTTTTAACATATTTTCTATCACCACCAATACCAGCAAAATCTTGCGATAAAGTTATATAATATCCGTCCCGCGGATCCAAACGACTATCTCTTTGATCATAAAGAAAAGTATTCCCAACGCTAGAGTTGACATATTGCCCAACCAAATTCTTAATCACAACTGAAGCACCGCTATCAACATTGCTGATATCTTCACTTTTTAGAGAATAGCGAATTTGATGATTCAAATGTTCGGTAATTGAATAATCGCCCCTAAGTGTTCCACCGCTAGATCTTTGATCATAAACCAAAGTATTTCTCTTGCTTAAGCGATAGTTAAATAAATCAACCCCAACCGCAATTTCTCGACCAGCAAAATAAGGTTTAGTATAATTAATTTCATTGCTGAACCTCAAAGAAGATTTTTGAAAATTCACCCCCAGCTCTTGCCCAGTTCCAAATAAATTGCGCTCTTTGAGCCCAATATTTCCAGTTGCTTTATCAACCGTTGAATAACCAATGCCAAAATTTAATTCGCCAGTTTTTTTCTCTTTCACCTCAATTTCCAAATCCACTAAATTTGTGTCAACAACTCTTTTGGTATTAAATTCTACCTTATCAAAAAATCCTAAATTTTGAATTCTCTGCTTAGAACGGTTGATTTTGGTGATGTTATAAGCATCACCTTCACGAACTCTGAACTCTCTTCTGATCACCTCATCTAGAGTTCTGGTATTGCCCTTAATAGAAATTTGATTGATATAAATTCGCGGCGTTTCTTCAATCACATAGTCAATGTCAATAATTTGCTTATCTTTGTCGCGCTTCAAAACTGGCTCAATGTGAGCAAAAGCATAGCCTTTTTCTGACATAATTTTTACCATCTCATCAACGGTTTCATCTAAATAATTACCATTGTAAACCTTGCCTTTCTTGGTCTTTATTGCCTTATTTAACAAGGTCTCATCAAACTTTTTAACTTTGTTGATAATGTTAATTTCACCAAAATTATATTTGATTCCTTCTTCGAGTAAGAAGTTGATGAAGAACTTATCTTTAGTTGTGGAGATTTGTGCAATCGCGGAAAGAACCGCAAAATCAGCATAACCTTTGGAATCATAAAAGCGGCGCAATTTTTCTTTATCAAATTCAATTCGATCCGAATCATATGTATCTGAGCTGCTTAAAAATTTATACCAGTGTGATTTTTTCGTCGTAATCTCGCCATCCAAAGCAGCATCAGAAAAAACATTGTTACCAATAAAGGAAATATCAGCAATAGCAGCCTTGGCGCCTTCTTTAATATCAAAAATTAAATCAACTCGATTCTGATCTTTCTTAACAATTTTTGGTTCAATTCGAGTTAAAAATCTGCCGCTCTTGATATAAATATCGTTAATCCTGTTAATATCAGTTTGTAATTTTGCCTTGGTATAAATTACGCGTTTCTTAAGCTGAATTTCAGATTGCAAAGCCTCATCCTCAATTTTTTTATTACCACGAAATTCAATGTCATTAACGATTGGATTTTCTGTAAGCTCAACAATCATCTCATTTTTTTGCTGATAAACTTTTGCTTCCAAAAATAAATCACTGACAAATAATTTTTTAATCGACTCATTAATCGCCTTTTGACTGCCTTGTTTTAAACCCTCAATTTCTAAATAACTTTCAATCGTTTGAGTATCAACCCTTTCATTACCTTTAATAACGATTGCAAGATTGGATTCAACAAAACCTTTGTGCTGAGCTTTTGAAGCCGCAAAAACATTGTCAGGAGCAATAATCAGAAAAATGATGGCTAGAAAATAGAATGATATTTTTGACATCTATTAATTGCTACTGACCAAAGTTTTTTGATAAAGTTCTCTTTCTATTTCAACAATATCCAAGCTAAGAGCAATTGGATTTTTAGATAAGTTATTTTCCAACAAAAAATCACTAACGATTTTCACAAGATTTTCCGCTAAATTTTTTCTGATCTCCAAGCTTCTACCTTGCATAATTTTAATGGTAATGTGCATAAAATTCTGCGAGCCAGAACCATCGGCAACCACAAAATTATCGTAGCAAACCGCTCTGGCTTTGCATTGCAAAATATCAAAATTGCCTTCATTTTTAGCAATATTTTGATTAACTTTTAAAAGCAGAGAATCAATTTGCGGTTTGGCAATTGAGAATGAATGTTCAATTATGGTGTGAGGCATAGTTTAATTGGGTTATTTTGTTATGATTTCGCAAGGATTAATTTTAAATTGAAGCATATTGGCAGTTGCTTTTCCGCCATCACCACCTTTTCTTTGCATAGTAATTCTGCTAATTTTAAAACTTCCTTTATCGGTTATTTTGACATCACCATTTCCATAATGGTTTAAAACAAAATTTATTGGTTTTAACGCCCAATCAATTTTTTTACTATCAATTTTTAATATAACCAACATCCATTCCGCAGCGAATTGACCCCTTCCTTTTAATATATCGCTCACTATCAAAGTTTTATTTTTATTCAGAAAGTCCAATAATATTTGCTGATCAGATTCCAAAAACTCATTGGCAAACATCCTTCTTTTATCTTTTGGATTGCTTATGTAAGGAGGAAGTTCGCCAGTAAAATGCTTGAGGAGTTTTAATATTTCATCAGGAATATTCCAAAGTTCCCGATATTTATCCAGCCATCTTTTATCAATTTGATTAAACCCTTGTTTACCAGAAACCAATTTAACTTGTAAGTTTTGAATATCAGTTAAATTTTTGAGTTTAATTGCAACTCTAATTTCCACCTGAACATCAGCCTTGAAAGAACCTTTAATTTTTTGTGCTTGAACATACTCAATCTCTTCTAGCCTGTAATTCATTGCCTCAAGCCATAATCTTGCCAATTGGTCATTTTTCCAATCATTAAAAGAGGTAATAACAAAATCTTCATTTTTAAATCCGTCTTTAGCAGTTTTTGAGCCTAGCTCTATCAAATTTTTCATATTTATAGAGTTTGAATCGATTCGGCCATTTTCTTGGCGATTGAAGCAATTGTATTTACTGTCATTGCGTTTCCAGCCTGTTTTAACAAATTTATATCCGATATTGTTTCTTTTGCTTTTAAGGCTAAATTTTTTGGAAATCCCTGCAAAAGAATTGATTCATATCCAGATAGTTTTCTAAATTTATTATTCTTAACATAAAGAATACCATGCCTTCCAAGCCTTAGTGTTGGCACTTTATTGTTGTATAATCTTAAATCAGACTGCCTTGTATCTAAAACCAAATATTCTTTTTTAAGTAAATTATTAATTGAAAACTGGTTTTGGTTGTATTTATTATCTAAATATTTTAAAAAAGTTTTATAAGTTTGTTGTTTTTCATCCAAACTTAATTCTCTATCATCAACTAAAAATTCCTTTAAATCGGCATTCTTTTTATGTTTTTCTGGAAATTCAAATTTAAAGTTTTTGGGTAGTAAATCTTTTTTAAATCCAGCAAAATAAACTCTTTCTCTCATTTGAGGAACACCGTAATCAGCACTACTCAGCACTTTACATGACACAAAATATCCAGCTTCCTCCAAAGATTTTATAATTGTTTTTATTGAGTTCCCGTTATCGTGATTGATTAAACCTTTAACATTTTCTAACAAAAAAAATTTGATATTTTTTTGTTTCATAATGTCAATCAGGTGAAAAATAATTTGCCCCCTCTTATCTAACATTCCCTTTCTATTGCCAATAACTGAAAATGTTTGACAAGGAAACCCGGCAATCAGAAAGTCAAAATTTGGCAAGTCAGGTGGATTGATTTTGGTTAAATCACCAAAATTTCTTTCCTCATCTCCAAAAAAAGTTCGATAGGTTTTTTCTGCTTGTTTATCTATTTCGGAAAAACCAAGACATTTAAAACCATTTTTTTCTAATCCAAGCCTTCCACCTCCAATTCCGGCACAAAAATCAAAAAAAGTAATATCAGAAAAATTATTAGGTTTTTTCATAATCTTGGTGAGTTTTTTGGTGCATCATTCGGCTGATATTTACAAAGGCAAATTATCGTGTTTTTTCCACGGTTTTTCAACTTTCTTGTTTTTTAAAATTTGCAACATTTTGCAAATTCTTTTTCTAGTATTTTGTGGGCGAATCACCTCATCAATAAAACCACGCGATGCCGCCACAAAAGGTGAGGCAAATTTTTCGCGATATTCCTTAATTCTCTCCTCTTTTCTTTTTGGATCGGCCATATCTTCTCTAAAAATAATTTCTACCGCGCCTTCAGGGCCCATAACGGCAATTTCAGCATTTGACCAAGCGTAATTTATATCACCCTTTAAATGCTTAGAATTCATCACAATATAAGCGCCACCATATGCTTTTCTGGCAATCACCGTAATTTTTGGAACCGTAGCTTCAGCATAAGCGTAAAGCAATTTGGCACCGTGACGAATGATGCCATTGTGTTCTTGGTCAGTTCCGGGCAGAAACCCAGGAACATCAACAAAAGTTAAAAGTGGAATGTTAAACGCATCACAAAAACGAATAAACCGCGCCGCTTTTTCTGAAGCCTCAATATTCAAACAGCCCGCCAAACTCATTGGCTGGTTGGCAACAATACCAATGGTTTCGCCTTCCATTCTACCAAAACCAACAATGATGTTAGTTGCATAAGTTGGTTGAATTTCAAAAAAATCACCTTCATCAACAATTTTTTCCACCAACTCACTCATATCATAAGGCTGGTTGGAATTTTCAGGAACAAGAGTGTTGAGTGAAACATCAACGCGATCAAATTTATCTTCGGTGGGAATTTTTGGAACGCCAGTTTTGTTGGAAAGTGGTAAGAAATTGACTAATCTTCTGGTTTGCAAAAGTGCATCAACATCGTTTTTGAAAGTCAAATGCGCCACGCCGCTTTTGGTTGCGTGAACTTTTGCTCCGCCCAATTCTTCTTGAGTCACATTTTCGTGAGTCACAGTTTTGACAACTTCTGGCCCAGTTACAAACATATAAGAACTATTTTCTACCATAATGGTAAAATCTGTCAGAGCTGGTGAATAAACCGCGCCACCAGCGCATGGTCCCATAATCAAAGAAATTTGTGGAATCACACCAGAAGCATCAACATTGCGTTGAAAAATTTCACCATAGCCGCCAAGAGAATCAACTCCTTCTTGGATTCTGGCTCCGCCTGAATCGTTAATTCCAATCACTGGAGCGCCAACTTGCATGGCTTTATCCATAATTTGACAGATTTTTTTAGCATGTGCTTCACCCAGAGAGCCACCCATAACGGTGAAATCTTGGCTATAAACAAAAACTAAACGACCATTAATTGTGCCCTGACCAGTGACCACCCCATCACCAGCTTGCTTCTTGTCGCCCATTCCAAAATCGTGGCAGCGATGCTCAACATAAAGTCCATATTCTTCAAACGAATCAGTATCGAGCAAAACTTCAACCCGTTCACGAGCGGTTAACTTTCCTTTAGAATGCTGAATATCAATACGCTTTTGACCACCGCCCATTCTGGCTTCTTCTCTTTTAGAAGCTAGTTTTGATACATTTAATGATGACATAATTGATTGCTGATTAGAGATTGGTTTGAAAGGCGGAAATGTTATTTTCTTTTTCCTTTAAGACAAGTTATTTTTGGCAAGAATTTTCTTGATTTTTCTGGGTTGATAATATTAAATGCACGCTCTCATTTTGCCGCGTTTCTTTTGTGCCCTTAGCTCAGCTGGATAGAGCAACAGCCTTCTAAGCTGTAGGTCAGACGTTCGAATCGTCTAGGGCACACCATCTTAAAGATTCTCTTTGGCTTTTCTGCTCAATTCAACATTCAACTCTTTCAACTGCCTTTCTGAAACATTAGCTGGCGCGTTCATCATCAAATCTTGTGCTTTGCCATTCATTGGAAATGGAATGATCTCACGAATATTTGGCTCATCGGCTAAAAGCATAATGATGCGGTCAATCCCCGGAGCAATCCCACCATGAGGCGGAGCGCCATATTTAAAGGCGTTTAGCATTGCACCGAATTGCTTTTCAACTACCTCTTTTCCATAGCCGGCAATTTCAAAAGCACGATACATAATTTCTGGCTTGTGATTTCTAATTGCGCCACTTGAAAGCTCAACTCCATTACAAACCACATCATATTGAAAGGCGTTGATGGTGAGTGGGTCTTGTGAATTCAAGGCTTCAATCCCACCTTGAGGCATTGAAAATGGGTTGTGAGAAAATTCAATTTTGCCAGTTTGCTCGTCAAGCTCATACATTGGAAAATCAGTAATCCAGCAAAATTTATAAACTCCATTTTCAATCAATTCTAAATCTTGCCCTAATTTGATACGCACCAAACCAGCGATTTTGGCGGCTTCTGTTGATTTGCCGCAAGAAAAGAAAACGGCATCGCCATTATTCAAGCCAGCAATTTGTTTTAATTCTGCCAATTTTTCTGCACTCAAAAACTTTGCAATTGGGCCTTTTGCCTCACCATTTTCATCGAAAATAATGTAGGCTAAACCCTTAGCCCCATTGCTCACAGCAAACTCAATTGTTTTATCAAAGAAAGAACGCGGTTGAACAGCGCATTTTGGCGCTGGAATAGCGCGGATTATTGAGCCAGAAGCAATTGCATTAGTAAAAATTGAAAAGCCCGAGCCAACAAAAATGTCCGTCGCTTCAGCAATTAAAATTGGGTTTCTTAAATCTGGCTTGTCGATTCCATATTTTAAAATTGAGTCTTTATAGGTTATGTGAGGGAAATTTTCTCCAACATTATTATCCAAGACTTTCTTGCAACCAAATTTCTCGAAAACCTTTTTCAGCAAGGGTTCTACAACCCCAAAAACATCTTCTTGAGTGGCAAAAGACATTTCTAAATCGAGTTGATAAAACTCAGGAGCGCGGTCAGCGCGCAAATCCTCATCACGAAAACATGGGGCAATTTGGAAATAACGATTAAACCCCGAAACCATCAAAAGCTGTTTGAATTGTTGCGGAGCTTGTGGCAGGGCATAAAACTTGCCGGGGTGAAGTCTGGCAGGAACTAAATAATCGCGAGCGCCTTCAGGGCTTGAAGCAGTCAAAATTGGAGTTTGAATTTCAAGAAAATCCATTTCGGTCATTTGCGCTCTGATAAAGCTAATCACTTGACTACGCAAAATTATGTTGTTGTGAACTTTTTCCCTTCTTAAATCCAAGAAACGATATTTTAAGCGGATTTCTTCAGGATAATTCTCGCCTTTATCATTGATTGGAAAAGGGATTTGCTGTGCAAGAGATTCAATATTTAACTCGACAATTTTAATTTCAATTGCACCGGTTTTGATATTTGGATTCACCGCATCAGAAGCTCTGGCGATAACATTGCCAACAATTGTGATAACTGATTCCAGTTTAATGCTGGCGATTTGATCAATATCTAAACCAGTATTGGCGCTATCAATCACGCATTGAGTGATGCCAAAATGATCACGCAGATCAATAAAGATCAAACTTCCGTGATCTCTCTTTGAATGAACCCAGCCAGATAATTTTACCTTCTGATTGATTTGTTCTTGGTTTAATTCTCCACAATTGTGGGTGCGATATTTATGCATTATTGGAAAAATTTAAGGGATTAAAAATAGATTATTCAAGCTCTGTTTCAGAACCATTAATTTTTATATTATCTGCTTGTTGGAGTAAATTTCCGATAACTATCTCAACGCTTCCAGCCTCAATAAAGGTATATCTCTTCAACTCTTCTATGAACAAATCAAATTCAGCGTTGCGGCAATTTATAGCTTTTTCCAAGCCAGCAACATCACCTTTTTCTATTTTTCTGTTTATACCTAAATATTCGTCGGAAAGGGTGAGTAAAAAAGTTTTTGATCTGCGATGAACTTGTTTTAATGCCATTGCTTCTAAATCAGCCTGTTTATATCGCTCTCTTAAGGAGGTTTTTATACTTAGAACTATTGAGCCAATTTCTTTTGTATATATTAACGCATCGAAATTTACATTGGGAACAAAGGCGACTTTTGCCTGCTTATAAAAAGGCAAAATATCATTTTTACAAAGTATATATTGAACTAACAATTCTAAAAATTGTCCGTTTCTATTTTTAGAAGAATCTGCTGATTTGCTTTTTGCTCGTTTTTCATATTCAGCCCAGCAATCACTAATAAATTGACTAGGTGTTATATAATTTGCGCCAATTATAATTTCTTTGAAAAGGTTGTGCAGCTCTTTATCACTTAGCTTTAGAATCTCAAAAATTTTGCTCATAAATATTTAGTAATTGCCTCAATTGTTTTGCTGATTGCCGGAACGGCAACGCTGTTTCCAAGCTGTTTCATTGCCTGAGTTTCAGAAACTGGGAACTTGAAATCAGCAGGAAATCCCATCATTTTTATGCCATCTTTCGGTTGTATTTTGTATTCTTCGCCATCAACTAAATATCTGTCCCAATTGTGCCTATCATCAATTTTAGAGCCCCTCCCACCTACTCTGATAGTAAAGCCAACAGCCTTATTACAAGGCTTCCCAAAAATATCTGACATCGTCTTGTTTAGGGGGATTTTTTCGGGAAATTCAAACTTAATTTTTTTGTTCTTAAAGCCAACCATGAAGAGCCTAGGGCGATGTTGAGGAAGTCCAAAATCAGAGGCTTTTACTACTTTGTAAAAAAAAGAATATCCCAACTCTTCTAAGACCTGTTTTATTTTGGCGAAGGTTCTTCCGCCATCGTGATTTAATAAATGTCTCACATTTTCGAGAAAAAAAGCTTTTGGCTTTTTAACTCGGATTATCTCCGCAATATGAAAGAACAAGGTTCCCCTTATATCATCAAATCCCTTCTTAAATCCAGATTGTGAGAATGGCTGACAAGGAAATCCAGCACAGAGCAAATCGTGATCTGGAATATCTATTGCTTTTATCTTAGTTATATCTTCAACAAAATTTTTTATCTTGTGATTGACTTGGTATGTTTCCCTAGCCGCCTTATCGATCTCGCAAGCCATAACACAATTGCCACCATTATTTGAAGCAGCCAAGTGAAAGCCGCCAATACCAGCAAACAAATCAATAAAAGTGAATGTTGGTTTGGCAAGTGCTTTTTTGGAAGTCATTGAAATGTTATTATCTTGACAAAAATTTAACTGCTTACCTTGAGCATCATTAATTGTCGTTGATCTTTTTTTCATGAGTTATGGCTACTAAATTTTTATGTTAGTTTTACATTTTGGCTTTAAATTCTTGGATCAAACTTTGTTTTAAAATCAGATTCTGATTTTGTAAGTTTTTTGGTTGTGTAGAGCCTAGAAATGGTTGCTATAAGATTTTTAGTATCTTGTATTTTTGGAAATATTTTTATCATTTTAATAAACATCATAAGAGTTAGTGCCACCGTGATACATACGATTGCGGCAGATTCGGCATTTGGAATTGCGAACTAAAAATAATTCCATCGCTCTGGGCTCTTTTAAACAAAGCAGCCAAAACATTCCATGCACCGCTGGCAAGATCACCAGAAGATAAATAAACTTGCCAGTGATAATAAACGACATCAGAGAGATCATCAGATTGAGAGTTGCTAATGTATAGCTCACTCCAAAAAGCATTGGTGGCCTTGTAAGCCCTAGAAATAACGAGTCAGCACCAATTGATCCAGACATAAATAATAGATTTTATAAATTGACAAATGAAGTCCAGCAAATATAAACTGCCCACCCTAATTAAGTCAATGGTTAGTATAGGAACCTCTGAATAACTAAAACGATGTTTTAGGAAAATTGATCTTTCTGGTCTTTTTTGGCATAAATTCCATTATTTTTGGCAAAATATGTAAATATTTCGCCAAAAAGTAATGAAATTTCTACTCAAAAAATCCTCAGAAAAATCAATTTTTAGTTATTCAGAGGTTCCTATAGAAACCTATATAACCATCATTTATTAGGGTGCCCATTAACAATCAATCATCATCTACAATGTCTTTTCTAGCAAAAAATTTAGCCAATATCAAACCATCCCCAACTATTGCCGTTAGTATGAAAGCGGCAGAATTAAAGGCTCAGGGCAAAGATATTATTAGCCTTGGAATGGGTGAACCAGATTTTGACACGCCAGACAACATCAAAGAAGCGGGCATTAAGGCAATTAGAAGTGGCGACACAAAATACACCGCAGTTGACGGAACGGCCGCTTTGAAAAAAGCAATTATTGCTAAGCTCCAAAGAGATAATGGCTTGGAATATGCGGCAAATCAAATCGTGGTTTCAACCGGCGCAAAGCAAGTTATTTACAACGCTTTAATGGCAACTCTAAATGCTGGCGATGAGGTTATTATTCCTGCTCCTTATTGGGTTTCTTACCCTGATATGGTTTTGCTTGGATGCGGCGTTCCTGTGATTGTGGAAGGTTTGGCGCAAAATAATTTTAAAATTTTGCCAACAGATTTGCAACGGGCAATCACCCCAAAAACTAAATGGATCATTTTAAATTCACCAAGCAATCCAACTGGCGGATGTTATACAGCGGAAGATTTGCGTGGACTTGCCGATGTTTTATTGCGTCATCCACAGGTTCATATTATGTCTGACGACATTTACGAATATTTGATTTTTGATGGTTTGAAGTTTGCTAACATTGCTGAAATTGAGCCAAAGTTGAAAGAAAGAACTTTGGTTGTTAATGGTGTTTCTAAGGCTTATTCAATGACGGGATGGAGAATTGGTTATGGCGCAGGCGATGCCAATTTGATTAAAGCAATGTCAATGATTCAATCTCAAAGCACTTCAGCAACAACTTCTATGGGACAAGCAGCAGCAGTGGAGGCGATGAACGGCGATCAAAGCTATGTGGTTAATTCCAATAAAATTTTTCAAGCAAGACGCAATATGGTAGTAAAAATGTTAAATGAAATTGAAGGCATTGAATGCAACAAACCTAACGGTGCATTTTATGTTTTCCCTTCTTGCACTGGCTTGTTTGGAAAAAAATCTCCGGATGGAAAAACAATTAAAGATTCTAACGATTTCGCCAGCTATTTGCTTGAAAGTGCTTTGGTTGCGGTTGTTCCGGGCATTGCTTTTGGAGCAGAAGGATTTTTCAGAATTTCTTACGCCGCATCAGAAGAGTTTTTAAACAATGCGATGCAAAGAATCTCCGATGCCTGCAACAAATTAAAATAGTGTAACAAAATATGCTTTTAGCAATTGATATCGGCAACACCAATATTGTTTTAGGTTTATTTGCTGGTGAAAAATTAATCCATAAATTTCGCCTCGACACTATCAAAAGCAAATCAGAAGAAGATTATGCCATTGATATTGTTGAGTTATTTTTGAATAGCAAAATTGATTGTTTAAAAATCACTTCAGTAGTTATTGCTTCTGTGGTTCCAAACCTTACCAATACTATCGAAAAAGCCGTACAAAAATTCTATAATGGCGATGCTTTGGTGGTGGGCAAAAATCTCAAATTAAATATTGAAGTTGCCATCAAAAATAAACAAGAAGTTGGTTTTGATCGCCTGATCAACGCCATTGCTGGCTATAAAAAATTTGGCGGCAATTTAATCATTGTTGATTTTGGCACCGCAACAACTTTTGATGTGGTCGGCACCAATGGCGAATATCTTGGTGGTGTGATTGCTCCGGGTGTGAATTTGTCAATCAAAGCTCTGCACGATATGACCGCACAATTACCAAAAATTCAGGTGAAAGCCCAACAAAATGTAATTGGAAAATCAACGATTGAAGCAATGAATTCAGGCATTTACTTTGGATATATCAGCTTAGCCGAAGGATTGATTGCAAAAATTAAAGCTGAATATAATCAAGAAATGCAAGTTATTATTACTGGCGGATTATCAGCACTTTTTGGCAATGCTTTAACTAGCAAAGATAATATTCAACCCGACTTAACTCTGGAAGGATTAAGACTCTCTATCTCAAAATAAATATGTTCGATAATATCACTAATAGCCTCTCCAAAGTCTTCAGCACTTTTTCCGGCAAAAAATTTATCTCTGAAGAAAATCTAAATGATGCAATGCGAGAAATTCGTATTGCACTTTTGGAAGCTGATGTTTCGCTGCCAATCGCTAAAGAATTTATCAATAAAATTAAAGCCGAAGCAGTTGGAAAAGAAGTAATTAAAACGGTTTCGCCGGGACAAATGATTGTCAAAATTGTTTATGATGAGATGGTAAAATTGCTCGGCAGTGAAAAAGCAGAGATTAATTTGCAATCAAAACCTCCGGTTGTGCTGATGATGGTTGGCTTGCAGGGTGCTGGCAAAACCACCACTGCCGCCAAATTAGCTTATCATTTTTCAAACAAACTGGGCAAAAAAAGAATTCTCCTCGCATCGCTTGACACCAATCGCCCAGCGGCACAACAGCAATTAGAAATTTTAGCCAAAAAAGTAAATTCTTCTCCACTATTTAAGCAGGAAAGCATTTGTGCGAACGAAGTTGAGCAAAGAGCGAGGGGAGTGCATAGTCTCGAAATTATCGCTGGGCAAAAACCAACCGACATCACCAAAAGAGCAATTGCTCACGCCAAAGAATATAATTATGACATTCTAATTTTAGATACCGCTGGTCGAATTCATATCGACGAAGAGCTGATGAGGGAAGTTCTTGAGGTAAAAAATATTGCCAATCCCACTGAAACAATTTTGGTTGTCGATGCTTTGATCGGTCAAGACGCAGTTAATGTTGCTAACAGTTTTCAAGAAAAATTAGGAATTGATGGAGTGATTCTAACCAGAATTGACGGCGATTCCAGAGGTGGTGCAGCCATCACAATGAAAATGGCAACTGGCGCACCAGTGAAATTTTTGGGCAGTGGCGAAAAAATTTCTGAGCTAGAAATTTTTGACCCAGAGAGAATTGCAGGCAGAATTTTAGGGATGGGAGATGTGGTTTCGCTAGTTGAAAAAGCCTCAGAAATGCTTGATGAAGAGGAACTTCAAAAAGCTGAAAAAAAATTCCGCAAAGGACAATTTGATTTAAATGATTTGCTGTCTCAAATCAAAAATATGAAAAAAATGGGCGGCCTCGGCGGCATTTTAAAATTCTTACCCGGAGCTGGACAAATCAAAGAGCAACTCAACAATCCCAAAGTTGAAAAAGAAATTAAAAAGCAAGAAGCACTAATAAATTCAATGACCCCAAAAGAACGCACCAAACCTGACATCTTGAATTCTTCGCGCAAAAAACGCATCGCTATTGGCGCCGGCGCAACAATTCAGGATGTGAACAGCCTACTCAAAAAATTCAAACATATGCAAAAAATGATGGGAAAAGTTGGAAAAATGGATCAAGATTCAATTAAAAATATGATGAATAAATTTGACGCTAACCCCAAATTTTAATTATTAATTTAATGCCCTCACACAGCGAAATTAAAACATTACATTATAGCGCCAAACAAATGTTTGATTTGGTTTTGGATGTTGAAAAATATCCCCAGTTTTTACCTTGGTGCCCAGCAGCAAAAATCACCAAAAATTTTGATTCCAAAGAACTTAACTGTCATTTTGAGGCTGATTTAGTAATTCACTTTAAAGGCTTTACACAAAAATATTCTTCTGATGTTAAGGCTTCTAAAAATCTTAATGGTGAATTTATAATCAACACCACAGCAATTGACGGACCCTTTAAGAACTTAGTCAACCATTGGCAATTTCAAGATATTACTGGTGGTTGCCAAGTAAAATTCTTTATTGATTTTGAATTTAAATCGCTAATCTTAGACAAAATGATTGGTATGATTTGGCAAAAAGCTACCAATAAAATGATCGCCGCTTTTGAAACTAGGGCGCAAACGATTTATAAATAACAGGACGCGTTATCCTGAGTTATACGTCATCCTGAGCTGTATTATGCTGTCATCCTGAGCGCAGCGAAGGATCTCATGAGCCGCGCCGTGAACAAAACCGAGTTCGCTTCCCGAGATCCTTCGCTACACTCAGGATGACAATATAACTCAAGGATGACAGCACAGCTCAAGATAACAAACTACAAAAATTACAACATAAAACTGAAATTAATTATGAGATTATCCAACTATTTCCTCCCTACTTTAAAAGAAAATCCCATCGACGCCAAAATTGTTTCACACCAATTAATGATTCGCGCCGGAATGATTCGCCAAACTAGCTTGGGCATTTATTCTTGGCTTCCGCTTGGCTTAAAAGTATTGAATAAAATCTCCAATATTATTCGTGATGAAATTGATAAATCTGGCTGCTTAGAAGTCTTGATGCCCACAATTCAACCAGCAGATTTGTGGCTAGAATCTGGTCGCTATAATGATTATGGCAAAGAGATGCTTAAAATAAAAGACCGCCACGAGCGTGATTTGCTTTATGGGCCAACCAATGAAGAAGTTGTCACTGATATTTTCCGCAAAAATGTTTCCAGCTACAAAGATTTGCCAAAAAACTTTTATCAAATTGGGTGGAAATTTCGTGATGAAATTCGCCCACGCTTTGGCGTGATGCGCGCCCGAGAGTTTTTGATGAAAGATGGTTATTCTTTTGATGTTGATTTTGACTCCGCCAAAAAATCTTATGACTTAATGTATGCCACCTATTTCAAAATTTTTAAAAGAATGGGTTTGGACGCAATGGCGGT
>CAMDOL010000002.1 GCA_945903615.1 Rickettsia typhi
CACCCAATTATTAAAATTATTTGATATGATTATCTAATACCAAACCCCGTCTTTAATTGAAATTTTAGACCAAAATATTTTGCCTGAAAGTTCAATTAAAGATGGGATTTGACACAGAGTTCGGGACACTCCCAAATTTTGTTTTTTCCATCGAAAATTTAGCCTACCAACTTTATTCTTTGACGACAAACTTCTTCAACAACTCCCTGCAACGCCCCAACTCTCTTAATTAAATACTCCAACTGTTCTTTGTTGATTTTATAATCCTTGTTATATCTAGCTTCAATGTAGGCAATTTTGAGCAAAGCATACCAATCGGCTTTATCTTGGCTTTTGTATAAAGTTTCCAATTGCGATTTATCAAGTGAGAAATGCCTACCGTCTTTTATTTTGATTAGTTTGTTGTTGCATTTGGGAAAGATGGTTAAAAATTTAGAAGAATGAGAAGAGCACAATTTATTTAACTCTTCTAAATCATGGGTTTTATGCTTGTAACCAGTTAGAACCAGAAGGGTGCAGTGATAAAAACTTTCTGTTGCTTGGTGCAGCAAAAAGGCACTTTGAGTTAATATGTTTTGATTAGATGAAAAATTAGCGGTTATTAAAAAATCATTACCAGATTTAAACCAATGATTATAATCTTCTTTGGCAATATTTTTCCTTTCTGCTTCACTTAATTTTTTAGGCTTAGACAACTCAAACTCACCAGAAGAATAAAGCAAAATTCCTTCCTTTTTAATATCCGAAAAAAAATAACGATCTTTTTCTAGCTCAGAATTAACCTTATCCAGCGATTCAATAATCAAAGTAACGCTGTGTTTTTTATCCAAAAATTTATTGTTGATTTCTTTTTTTATCTTATCTTCCAATCTGTAAGCACTTCTAAATCGCGCATCTTTCTTGGCTTTGGTGATAACTAAAATATCATAATCCGATGCATAATTATAGATGATCCCATCTTCTTGATAAGTGTGATAAACCCAATTGCCACGCGCAAAAGAGCCAAACAAAATTACAAAGGCAATTTTATCTTTGCCAATCTTGACAATGATGTCGGCAATTTCTTTGATTTTTTCTTGATGATCTTTTGACTTGGCTGGGAAGGTTGTTTTCATTACTTCTTTGATTGGTTAAGTTGCAATAATTCTAACAAGGTTCATCGAATTATCACACTAATTTTCACTTTTTAAATAGAAATATTGAATAACAACAAATTGGAAAATTTAGCACAACTAAATTTTAGATGTTTTGGGGACCAAAGGATGGCGGTCGCTAAAGCTCCCTTGCAATTTTTAAAATGAAAATTGGTATTATATCTCTTGTTCTTTCTGATAATCGTGCTGTAGCGTTAGCGTAAGAGGATGGATGGACGGAAGGATTCGAACTATTAGACTTATAGCCTTATAAATAAAGGATTAAACATTTTATAAAAATGCAATCTGCCCCTTTTTATGCCCCTTAAATTATTTTTGTAATTCTTTTTGTTGGTTTATTTTTTTCTGAACTTCTACCGCTTTATCGTGAATATTTTTTATACTCATCAGGAATTATAATTTTCTTCCCATCTTTATCAATAATCTCATCAGGCATTATCGCCTGTTCCAACATAAATTCTTTAATCATTTTGAAGTTATGAAAAATCTGCCCTTTTTTATCTCGACCAACATTTCCACTAGCAAAATAAAGACTGTTGCTGATTTGTTTAGTTTTTTGTAGTGGTGGCGTCAAAATGTTGATTTTAAGTTCCTTATTTTTCTCCCTAGCCATTTTAATTGCTGGCGTAATATCGGAATCATTAGTAATAACCAATATTCTATCGCTCGTCTTTTCAAAAGCATCTTCAAGAATTGCCAGCGCAATATTCACATCGCTTTCTTTTTCTTCGTGAGTAATTTTGGTGTGGTGCTGTCCATCAAGATTAATGGCGACCAATTTCTTTTTAAAATTCCCCTCCACAACCTCAATATCATAATGCTTTAAAGCATCGGTAAAGGCTTTGTATCTTGCTTGAACTTCAAAAGATTTGTGTTTGGGAAAAGCGGTAAAGAATTTTATTCTGGCAACGTCTTCAAATTTATGATTAACAAAAAATTTGCAGAAAATTCTAGGATTTGCCCATTTAAGATGAGGCTTTTTTAGATTGTCAACCGCGTGATAAAGGTTGTATCCATCAATAAAGATGCTGAGTTTTTGCATTGTAAAATATCCATAAAAAAAGCCGCCCTTATAATTTACATTTAACTGCAAACCAGTGAAGGAGCGGCGCACTTGAAAATTCCAAGCGTGTGTTGGTGTTTAAGATATTGGCAAAAATATAATTTTCAAGTTATTTGCTTTGGAGAAATATGGATGGGTGTTTTGACTTTATAATAATTTAAAACAATAATAATCTCATTAGACTCGCTATCTTCTCCCTTTAAATGTAGGTGCCAGAGAGCGGGTTTTTTATTGGAAAATTTTAGCTCAATAAAATTTCTAATCCACGATTATTAGCAGTAAAATCTTTTTAAAAAATTAACCTAATATATACCATATTTATTCTTAAGGGACCTCTGAACAAAAGAGGCATCATAAACCAATCCACCACCTTTTGGTTTTTCTTTAAAACAAGCAATGATGTTGGTTGTTGATGGTTTTGCAACTAGATAAGTTTGACCACCACTAGTAATAGAATTGGTATTTATTGTCCCTCTATTTCCATACATATTAACGGTTCCAGTTGTGGTGGTGGTTTGTGGGGTCGTAAAAGAGCTATAAGAGTTTTTACTATCACCACTTACAATTACAAAATATTTAAAACCGTTTTGTAGAGTAATTTCAGCACTTCTAAGCAAAGCCATATCCATTGTCTTTGCTGATTTTGTATAGCCATTACCCTCAAAATCTACTCTAAAAATATTATCACCCAACCTAGAATCAGAATATCCACCACTAAAAGAACTTGGCTGATAAGAGGTTGAGCAGCTTGGTAATAATACGATTAAGAAAATTAAAAATAGTTTGCTCATTACTTTATTTAAAACTTTGATGGATTTTATTAAATGATTGAATGGCTGGGACGGAAGGATGGCGTTCGCTTCGCTCTCTTCCAAACTCTTATTTTTCTAAATTCACTTCGTTCATTAAGAAAAATTAAAGCTTTTTGCCGAACCTAAGGTTCAAATCCTTCTTAGGCAAGTTGGTTATTTTGAGTTTTTCTATTAACGCGCTGTAGCGTTAGCGGAAGAGGATGGCTGGGACGGAAGGATTCGAACCTACGATGACGGGATCAAAACCCGTTGCCTTACCACTTGGCTACGTCCCAAAAAATAATAATAATTTCGGCGGGGAATAAAAATGAGGTCGGATTATCTAATAATGATTTTGCTAAGTCAAGATCGCTTTTGATCAAATCGCTATTTAGAAATAACTAGATAACTACGATAGTTGTTGCCGTCCTTGGTATTCATTGCCTTCACTAAATCAGCAACCCGAGCCCAATACCAATCATTTTTGTGATCCACAACATCCATCACCAAAAGAGAATCGCTGACTGTATCAAGGGCGACAATTGGAGACATTATGTCAATTGGTTTTAAGACCAATAAGCTTTACCATCAAGATTAGCCACTAAATACTGAGTATCGGTTAATAATTTGTTTGGCAAGATTTTGTTGTTATGCTTCAACTTCAAAAATCGCATCGACTTCAACTGCCACACCACGAGGCAGAGAGCCAGCGCCCATAGCAAATCTGGCATGTTTGCCTTTTTCACCAAAAACTTCCACCATCAAATCCGATGCACCATTAGCAACAATTGGGTGGTTGGCAAAATCAGAAACTGCATTGATAAAAATTCCTAATTTAACACATTTTTTTACTCGATCTAAATTACCTTCACAAGCCAAATTCAAATTGGCGATAATGTTGATGGCGCAAATGCGTGCAGCTTTTTGGCCTTCTTCGATTGAAATTTCATCACCCAGTTTTCCAACAAACTTTACCTCACCATTTTGAATTGGTAATTGACCAGAGATAAAAATTTGATTGCCTGACTGAACGAATGGAACATAGTTGGCAATTGGGGCAATGGGTTCAGGCAAGATGATGCCAAGATTCTCAAGTCTTTTATTGATACTCATAAGTGTTAAATGAAATTTTTAATTGTGTTTTAGTGGGATAAATTGGAAAATTAAATTATTAAACACAAATTATTTTTCCGCCAGCAATTTTTTAAGTCTTATACCTAATGAGCATTATCTTTCAAAAAACTATTAATAAAAAAGTGAGCTGTAATGGCGTTGGTTTGCATAGCGGACGCGAGGTTAAAATGTCTCTGCTGCCCGCACCAGAAAATAGCGGGATCATTTTTAGAAGAATTGATGTTGCTAATAATAATGAAATTTTAGCAAATTATAAAAATGTTGTTGCGACTAATTTGGGGACAACAATTGCCAATGAATCTAAAATTAAAGTTGCCACTATTGAGCATTTAATGGCGGCCATTTGGGGCTGCGAGATTGATAATTTAATTGTTGAGTTAAATTCTGAAGAAATTCCAATTATGGATGGTAGCTCAGCTTCATTTATATTTTTGATTGAATGTGCCGGAGTTCACGGGCAAGAAGAGCCAAGAAAAATTATTGAAATTTTAAAAAAGGTGGAGGTAACTGATGAGGGTAAATCCATAACCGTTGAACCCGCTAGAGAATTTTCAGTTAATCTGCACATAAACTTTAATCATCCCCAACTAGGAGAGCAAGATTTTGATTTTCACTCCGCACGCACCTCTTTTAAAAACGACATTTCTCGGGCACGCACTTTTGCTTTTGAAAAAGATATAGAAAAAATGCACCAAGTTGGTTTAGCGCTTGGCGGATCTTTAAAAAATGCTGTAGTGATTGGGGAGCATGGCATCGTGAACAAAGAAGGATTGCGCTATAAAGACGAATTTGTGCGCCACAAAATGCTCGATTTTATTGGTGATATATTTTTAGCTGGTGGTTATATTTTAGGAAATTTTAAAGGCATTAAAGCTGGTCATGGCGTGAACAATAAATTACTTCATAAATTATTTTCTGATTCAAGCGCTTATCGTTTTGTTTAAGGAACCTCTGAACAACTAAAAATTGATATTTCTGAGGATTTTTTGAGTAGAAATTTCATTACTTTTTGGTGGAATATTTCCATATTTCACCAAAAATAATGAAATTTATGCCAAAAAAGACCAGAAAGATCAATTTTTCTAAAACATTGTTTTAGTTGTTCAGAGGTTCCTTAATTATATTTTATAGCGTCGTCCGTCAGATCAAAGTAGCGGTTTTTACAATCCCAATCTAATCAAATTTACACTTGCACTTGAGATAAGCCATCGCTACAATCAAGCCTCGTTTTTCTTGTTTAAACAATAATCATAAAACTTAAATTTACCAATGACTAACAACCCCGCCAACCTTGATGCTGTAAGCAGAGAAATTATTCCCGTTGCAATTGAAGTTGAAATGAAGAAGTCTTATTTGGACTACGCGATGAGCGTTATTGTTGCTCGGGCAATTCCAGATGCTTGCGATGGCTTGAAACCAGTGCATCGCCGCATTCTTTATGCAATGTATGAAGGTGGCTACGACTATAATCGTGCTTTCAAAAAGTCAGCAAGAATTGTTGGTGAAGTTATGGGTAAATATCACCCGCATGGTGATTCAGCAATCTATGAATCATTGGTTAGAATGGCGCAAGATTTTTCAATGCGCGTGCCATTGATTGATGGACAAGGTAACTTTGGTTCAATCGATGATGATCCGGCTGCAGCGATGCGTTATACTGAGTCACGCTTAAAGAAAGTTACCCACACAATGTTGGCAGATCTAGACAAAGATACTGTCGATTTTGTTCCTAACTATGACGGCTCAGAGCGAGAACCAAAGGTTATGCCAGCACAATTTCCTAACCTTTTGGTCAACGGTTCTGGCGGTATTGCGGTTGGTATGGCAACAAATATCCCTCCACACAATTTGGGCGAAACCATTGACGGCTGTTTGGCTTATATTGAAAATAATGACATAACAATTGAAGAATTAATCAAAATTATTCCAGGACCAGATTTTCCAACTGGGGGGATAATCTTGGGACGCGCTGGTTATGACTCAGCAGCGAGAACTGGCAGAGGCTCTGTGATTATGCGGGGCAAGCACAAAATTGAACAATTAAAAGGTGGCAAAGTTGCCATCATAATCACCGAAATTCCTTATCAAGTTAACAAAGCTAAGTTGGTTGAAAAAATTGCTGAATTAGTCAAAGAAAAAAGAATTGAAGGAATCACAGATCTTCGTGATGAGTCTGACCGCGAAGGAATTCGCGTTGTAATTGAGCTGAGAAAAGACGCGATGGAAGAAGTTATCATCAACCAACTTTATAGCTTCACACCTTTACAATCGAGCTTTGGCGTTAATATGCTTGCGCTAAATCACGGTCGCCCTGAGCTTCTCAATTTGTTGCAAGTTATCAAAATTTTCACCGCCTTCAGAGAAGTTGTCGTTTCCAGAAGAACTAACTTTTTACTAAATAAAGCCAGAGATAAAACTCACATCTTAATTGGCTTAGCGGTTGCTGTTGCTAATATCGACGAGATTGTTGAACTGATCAAAAAATCTCCGGACGCTGCAGTTGCGAAAGAAAAATTATTAGCAAAAAGCTGGCCTTCATCAACTGTTGAAGCCATCATCAGGCTAGTTCAAGATAAAGGAAATGTTGTTAAAGACGGCAAATTCTATTTTACTGAATTGCAAGCCAAAGCAATTCTTGATATGAGATTAGCGCGTTTAACCGGTTTGGAAGCTAGTAAAATCAATGAAGAATTAAAAAATCTTGCTGCTGAAATCTCCGAATATCTTTCAATTTTAGCTAATCGTGAAAAATTGATGCAGCTGGTTAAAGACGAATTAGTTGCAGTTAAAAACGAATTCTCAACTCCAAGAAAATCATCAATTGAAGAAAGTGAGTTTGAAGTTGATATTGAAGATCTGATTCCAAAGGAAGATATGGTTGTGGTTGCCACTATGAACGGCTATATTAAACGCGTCGCCCTTTCCGCTTATCGCGCCCAAAAACGCGGCGGCAAGGGTCGAAGTGCGATGGATGTTCGTGACGAAGATTTTGCTACTGAAATTTTTGCCACCAATACACATACGCCAATTTTGTTCTTTTCATCAAAAGGAAAAGTTTATAAATTGAAGACTTACAAATTGCCACTTGGCAATCCACAAGCGCGCGGAAGAGCTTTGGTGAACTTACTGCCCATTGATCAAGACGAAAAAATCAGCACAATTTTAGCACTGCCAGAAAATGAAGAAAGCTGGAAAGATTTGAGCATCATCTTTGCCACATCAAACGGCGATGTTCGCCGCAACTCGATGGATCAGTTCACCGATATCAGATCTTCTGGCAAAATTGCGATGAAATTGGAAGGGGACGAAACCTTGATTGGCGTTAATCTTTGCACAGAAAATAACGATATTTTGCTTTCTACTAAAAATGGCAAATGCATTCGTTTTCCAGTTTCAAAACTAAGAATTTTTCAAAGCCGCAATTCTACCGGCGTTCGCGGCATCAAGCTCGATAAGGGCAATAAGGTGATTGCAATGTCAGTTCTAAAACATTCTGACGCGGATATGTTAGTCAAAGAACAATATCTAAAAATTTCAGTTGAAAAAAGAATTGAGCTGAAAGAAGTTTTAATTTTTAACCAAAATTTAGCCCAAAATCCTAGCGAAGATTTGCTTGTGCAACCACAAATCTTGCCATCAGTTAAAAGCGAATTGTTGCCAAATCTGGTTCAAGAGCTAGCGATGAATGAAGATTTCATTCTAACTATTACTGAAAATGGCTACGGCAAAAGAAGCTCTGCCTATGAATATCGAATCACCAACCGCGGCGGTTCGGGCATTACCAACATTATCACTTCCAAGCGAAACGGTGATGTTGTGGCAAGTTTCCCAATCGATAACTCTGATCAGGTGATGATTATCACTAATAAAGGAACTCTGATCAGAAGCGATATTGGCACCGTCAGAATCACTGGGCGCAACACTCAAGGCGTCACCTTGATTAAAGCCAGAGAGGGTGAAAATGTTGTTTCCGTTGCCAGAATTGCCCAATCAGGAAATAAAGAAGTTGATGAAATGGAAACTGGCGAAGGCGAGGAAGATTTGTAGGGGCGAATTGCATTCGCCCTTTTTCCAAAAATATCACAATCTTTGTTGCGTTAAGAAGGGCGAATGCAATTCGCCCCTACGAATTAATTTGCGTTACTCAACATTTACAAAAATTCTTTCATTAAAGGGCTTTAGCCCTACATAAACAAGGATGTAGGGCTAAAGCCCTTTTTATTACCAATTATCTGTCCAATTAAAATTGACGACAATTTTCTAAACCAAATCCAATGAAACAATCCCTACTTTCAAAGCTTCCTGAAATTTTCGCCAAAGGCAAAAATGCAGCTGAAAAAATTTTGGCAAGGCTGGAAAGCGAATTGCGCATTAACCTACAAAACCGCGAGTTGGTAATTCCTGCCAAAGACAAAACCAGACAAGATTTATTGACTAAAAACAATCAAAACCAAATTGACGAAAATAGAATAAATCACCTGATTTATGGCGATAATTTATTGGCTTTGGCGGCACTTTTGGCGGAAAATGAAAACGCTCCAAACCATCTTCAAAATAGTCTTTAACTAACCAAAACCTAAAAACAAAAATAAATCAAGGACAAAAAAATCAATAAATTATTTTATTTAAAAATGGACGTAGCAAAAAAACCTATACTAGAATTTATTGGATCGAATGACTCATTATTTTTAATCCCAGTTTATCAGAGAGACTATTCTTGGAAAAAAGCAAATTGTGAAAAATTGTGGGATGATTTAATTGAACTAACCCAAAATAACAGACAAAGCCATTTTTTTGGTTCTATTGTGGTAATAGTTAGTGGAATAGATAATAGAGGTTACGACAAAAAATTAATAATAGATGGTCAACAAAGATTAACGACAATTTCTATTGTGCTAATTGCCATAAGAAACTATTTAAAAAACCATCCTTCAGATACCAAAACAACGCACGCAAAAATTGAGAAATACCTGACCAACGAAGATGGAAATTATGATGTTAAAATTCGCCTTAAACCAAATAAGCAAGATAAAAAACATTTTGATAGGTTGTTTGAAAATGAGGTTAGAAATAAATTATTGATAACTTCCAACATATTACTTAACTACCTATTTTTTTATGAAAAACTCGAACAAAACAATGTCAATATAGATGATTTATTGACCTCTCTTAAAAAATTAGAAATAGTTTTGATTGCCCTTGAAAAACCAAAGGATGATCCACAACTAATTTTTGAAAGCCTTAATGCTACGGGAGTTGATTTAACTGCTTCTGATCTAATTCGTAATTACATTTTAATGGATTTAGACCCAGAAGAGCAAGAAAGACAATATGAAAAATTTTGGTTAAAGATAGAAGAATTAACCGATAACAAGATATCAGAATTTGTTCGGCACTATCTTTGTTTTTACTACAAATATTCAATAAAAAAATCATCGGTTTATAGTGAGTTTCAAAAATTCAAAGAAAAATCCAACCTAAGCAAAAGCCAAATATTGGAAAAGTTGTTAAAATATGCACAAACCTACTCATATTTCACAAATGAACATTCTGATCCAGAAATAGAGGGGGGATTAAAAAGAATTCGTGAGCTAGATTCTACGGTTCTATATCCATATCTGTTCGATGTTTTTGATCTTTTTGACAATGGAACCCTAAAAAAGAATGATGTTCTAACAATCATCAAAACTATTGAAAGCTATATCTTTAGAAAATCTTTACAAGGCGACACAAAAGGAATGCTTGGAATGCTAATTTTATTAGCGAGTGATATTAGAAAAGAGGGTGGGTGGGAAACAAATTATTTAGAAATTTTTAATGCTGTTTTAGCTAGCAAAGGTGGGGTGCAAAAATTTCCAGATGACGAAGATTTTATAAAAAATTTAAGAGATTCGGAAGTTTATAAAATGAGGAGTTGCAGATTTTTACTCTCTTCAATTGAGAATTTTGAATCGCCCTTCCAAGTTGATTTAGAAAATTTAGAAATAGAGCATATAATGCCTCAAAAACTAACTGGTGCTGAGGGTTTGAAATGGAAAAAAATGATTGGTGAAAATTGGCAAGAAGTTCATAAAAAATATTTGCACACCATTAGCAATTTATCTCTGGTTAATTCTGGAAAAAATAGAGAGATGTCTAACAAAAATTTTGTAAGCAAGCAAGATATTGATTATAAAATGTCCAAGCTAAAATTAAGCAAAAAATTAAGTGGCGATGAAATTTGGAATGAAGAAAAAATTAAAGAAAGAGCAAATTGGATGGCGGATATTGCTAAAAAGATTTGGCAATATCCAGAAAGCTCCTACAAAATCAACAAAGAAAATGATGATGATTTATTTATTTTACAAGGGTTTGATAGTGAGAATATAACGGGATTTAAGCCTTTTCTAATAGAAGTGGAGAATAAAAAAATTAATGTAAAAGGATGGAAAGATTTAACGAGAGAACTGCTTCCTATTTTTCATGATCACTCACCAACTGACTTTAGTCGAGTGTCTAATATGAAAAAATTTGAAAGGCTTTTTGGTAAATCTGAAAAGCAAGTATCTATTGATAAAGATATAGTTCCAGGCTATGACATTGAAACCAATTACAATGCGGTTTTGACAGTTAAAAATCTTAAAAAAATATGTGAAGAAATAAATTTTGAAAATGAGATTTTGGTTTATATTAAAAGTAACAAGAACGATAAATAGAATTAAAGAATAATTTAATCACCATTTTTAGTTGGTTAAAGCCAAAAACAAGTGGTGTTTTTAAAACTTAAACTATGACCTGCGTTAATAAGTATTTGTAATGCCAATATCGTTTAATTGAAAAATAATCACTTTCTACAAACTGATAATCAATTGCTGTTGGCTTTAGCTCTAACCATACATACAATTTTAAAACGATAAATAGGTTTTTAATTTGTCTGGATCTACCTGCGTTGTCATCCCCGACTTGATCGGGGATCCAGAAGATCTAAACACAAATTCAAATTTGAGTTTTTATTTAACTTTTTCTGGATCCCCGATCAAGTCGGGGATGACACCGAGTGAGAATGATAATAAAAAGAACAGCTCACAATTCATAATTAATTTAACAATGACTGAAAAAACTACCGAAATAAACCAACTCCAAAATCAGGGGCAAAACCAAGAAATAATCCGCCGTGAGCTTTTCAATATTGAGGCTGAGCAAACCATCTTGGGAACCATCATCATCAATAACGAATATATCAATCGCGTTGCTGATTTCCTGCTTCCAGAGCATTTTTATGAACCGGCAAATAAGAAGATTTTTGAGCAAATCAGCCACACCATCAACAAGGTTAATATTATTGCCAATCAAGTTACTCTAAAGCAATTCTTTGAAAACGATCAAAATATCAAAGCTATCGGCGGCTCGGCATATTTATCCACCCTACTCTCTCGTGCCACCGGCGTTATTGATATTGCTGATTATGCTAAATTAATTTATGACTTAGCGCTCAAGCGTGAGCTGGTTATGATTGGCGAAGAAATTGTTGGCAATGCTTATTTAGCTGATGATCAGGTTAGTGCCATTGAGCAAGTTGAGGAGGCTGAAAATAAATTATTCAATCTTACAAAACACGGCAGCTCTGCTTCAGATTTTAAAAACATTTCCGTTCCTTTAAAGCAAACTTTAGACAAAACTCTCATCGCCCGCAGTCGCGATAGCCATATTAGCGGCATCTCCACTGGTCTTGATGATCTTGATCACATTTTAAGTGGTATGCAAAATTCAGACTTAATTATTCTGGCGGCAAGGCCATCAATGGGAAAAACCGCCCTTGCAATCAACATTGCTGTTAATGCTTGCAAGTTTTTGAACAAAGATATTCAAGAATCAAAAGATAAAAAAGCAGTTGGATTTTTTTCGCTGGAAATGTCTTCTGATCAACTTTCAGCACGGATTTTATCGATGGAAACTAGTATCAACGCCACCAAATTTAGAAGCGGCGAAATTAATGAAGATGATTGGGAAGTCATCACCAAGCGCAGTGCCGAGATTGCACAAATGCCTTTCTTTATTGATGATTCGCCTGCTCTTACAATTCCTGCAATTCGCACTCGAGTGAGAAGAATGGTGCGCAAGCACAACCTTTCATTTTTGTTGATTGATTATTTACAATTAATTTATGGCACTTCTAAAAAATCTTCGGATAGCAGAGTGCAAGAAATTTCTGAGATTACCAGGGGGCTAAAAGCAATTGCTAAAGAATTTAATATTCCGGTAATGGCTCTATCGCAGCTTTCAAGGGCAGTTGAGCAAAGAGAAGATAAACGCCCTCAACTATCTGATTTAAGAGAATCAGGAAGTATTGAGCAAGATGCTGATGTGGTTGGGTTTATTTATCGAGAAAGTTATTATGAAGAAAGAAAACGCCCCGGAGAAGATGATCGGGAAAAATTTGAAAAGTGGAAAGCCCGTATGGCAGAACTGCGCAACCGCTCTGAGCTTATCATCGCCAAACAAAGAAACGGCCCAATCGGTAGTGTAAATCTTTATTTTGATCCAGAATTTACTCGGTTCAACAATTTGGATTTACATCATTGATTCAATAAATCTTTCAAACAGGTAATAGCTATCACTTGGTCCTGGTGAACTCTCTGGGTGATATTGAACTGAAAAAGCTGGCTTATTTTTAACTCGCACACCCTCAATTGTTCCATCAAAAAGTGAGCGATGGGTTATTTCTAGGCACTCTGGCAAGGTTGCTTCATCAACGCAGAAGCCATGATTTTGGCTGGTAATCTCAACTTTTTTAGTTTGTAAATCTTGCACCGGATGGTTTGCGCCGCGGTGACCTTGATGCATTTTGGAAGTTTTAGCGTTCATCGCTAAGGATAAAAGTTGGTGACCTAAGCAAATTCCAAAAAGTGGAATATTATTTTCAACAATTTTTTGAATCATTGGCACGGCGTATTTACCAGTTTCTGCTGGATCGCCTGGGCCATTAGATAAAAATACACCATTTGGATTATGTTTGATAATTTCTTCAAAAGAAATTTTTGCCGGCACAACAATAACCTCGCAGCCAGCTTCAGTTAAGCATCTTAGAATATTTAATTTTGCACCGTAATCAATGGCAACAACCTTAAATTTTTTATCTTTAACCTGATGATAATTATTTTCGACCTGATCCCACCTTCCTTCATCAGACCAATTATATTGACGATTCAAACTAGCTGAGCTTGCCAATTCTACACCATCTAAATCACCACTTTTTTGCAACTCTTTAATCACATCGCTAAAATTGATGTCCTCGATATTATCATTATAAATTATTGCTACATTTTTAGCGCCTTGCTCTTTGATGATCTTGGTAATCTTGCGCGTATCAACTCCACAAATGCCGGTTATTTCATTTTTAATTAGCCAATCATTTAAATTATTTTGTGAGCGATAATTAGCTGGGCTGGTGATATCTTCGCGGATAATTAAGCCTTTGGCTTTAGGGTTAGCACTCTCAATATCAGAATCATTGACCCCAACATTGCCAATATGCGGGAAGGTAAAATTGATAATTTGTCCGCTGTAAGATGGATCAGTTAGAATTTCTTGATAGCCAGTGATTGCGGTATTGAAACAAATTTCGCCACTGGTTTTGCTTTTTTTACCAATACCAAAACCATAAATAACTTCGCCAGTTGGAAAAATTAGAGCAGCGTTTTTGGACGCCAAGATAGGAATAGTCATTCGGAATTTCAGATTAATTTATAGGACTTACGCAAAACCTATCTTTTACTGCCAAATTTATCGTTATTTAATTTTTTTGCCAGAAAAATTTTATTTGGCGATTTTGCCTAAGTCCTAATTTAAACAGGTTGAATTATTCTAAACTGATAAATTATTCTAGTCTAGAGAATAGGTAATATTAACTTTTACTTTAATCATTTCTTTTTCTGAAGCATTGCCTTCATCAGTGGAGCTTTCAGTTTCTTCAAATCTAATAAATCCACCAAGCTTAGCACCAAGATCTTTGGCAATACTTTTAGCTTTATTGTGAGAACTCTTAAGAAACGACAATATTATATTTTTTGGATAAATAATTATTAATTAAAATGACTTCGGAGGGTTTTAAAGCGCGGTTGAAAATAATTATTTCTGATAATAAAACATTGCTATAAAAAGAATAATTACCAACAGAATCTATTCTTGCTCCAACCGAAATAACATCTCCACCAATGCTCAAACCAGATATGTTAGCGCTGCTTTGCTGGCTTTTAGTGTTACTATTTAAATAGCCAGAAATATTATTGGCAGTATTAGAATTATCGACAACCATTGCATAAATATAAGTTCCGCCGGCTGCAATTGTGCCGATACCAGTAGCATTATCAGAATAACCATTCATCGCAAGATTTGTTGTATTCAGCCAAATAGTAGCATCGCTCCCAGTGGTTGAGGTGTTTGGCTTTTGTGCTATTAAAATAGAATTTGGCACGGTTACAGATTTCCAAACTGCCACCATGGTATATTTGTCATTTCCCGCATTTATCGGCACAATCGTAGAATAAATAACATCGCTTCCATTAAAACTAAGTGCTGGCAAGCTATTAATTCCCGCCGTTTTATATGTGGGTTGATTAGCTCTGGCTGCTTGAGATAAATTAATTTTATTTCCAGAAATATCATTCCATGAGGACACCAAATCATTATTCGACAAATTATTACCAGCTAATACGCCAGTGATTGATTCATCTAAAGTTGGTTCCAACCACAATGCCAAATCAGGAATGGAGTTAATCGCTGAGCTTTTAGTTAAAGACTGTGCTGATCTAAGTGCTGCTTGATTAATCATTCTTTTGCCCGACATAATTCCAGCAGCAAGCACGCCAACAATAATAACCACCACCGACAGTTCTATTAATGAAAAAGCTTTGTTTGTAGATTGTTTGTTCATAAATTTAATGTCCCAACTTTGAGGCTATAAATGGCGCCTCTAAAAAATCAGCCAACGACTATACTGACCAACTTGTCGGGCACGATAATAATTTTTTTAATTTCTTTGCCAGCAATATTTTTTTGAACATTTTCATCCGCTAAAGCGGCTTTTTCGAGCTCTTCTTTGCTAGATGATTTTGGCATTGCAAGCACGGATCTAAGCTTTCCATTGACCTGAACCGCAATACTAACTTGGTCATCAACAATGAGAGATTCATCGCTGTGCGGAAATGAAACGCTCTGGAAAATTATGGTCTGATTTCCTAAAATTTTCCATAATTCTTCTGCCAAATGAGGCATAATTGGTGCAATTAGAAGCACTAAATTATACACAGAAAAAGACATAATTTTTTGATCATCTTCATTTTTAATCTCAAATTTCTCAAGTGCATTGGAAAATTCTCGAATCTTGGCGATTGCCCGATTGAAGCCCATTTTTTCTAACTCGCTTTTAACTGCAAAAATGGTTTTGTGATTGAGCTTGATAATCTCTTGTTGTTCTTTTGTTGCGCTAGAAAAATGAACATCGCCGCTTACTAATGATTGATTACTGACAACCAATTTATAAATCCGATTAATATATTTCCAAGCTCCGTCAATTCCAGCATCTGACCATTCCAAATTGCGTTCTGGTGGAGTGTCGGAAAGCATAAATAAACGCGCAGTATCAGCGCCGTAGGCGTCAATAATGTGAGCTGGTTCCACAACATTCTTTTTTGATTTGCTCATTTTTTCACTTCGTCCGGCAAATAGTTTTTCTTTGGTTTGAATGTGAATAAAATTTCCAACTTCATCTTTCATAGCATCAGACGGATAAACCCATTCACCTTTTGAATCTTTAAAAGTTTGATGGCAAACCATTCCTTGTGTAAGCAGGTTTTTAAAGGGTTCATCAAAATCTAAATAGCCGCATTTTTTCAGTGCTTTGGTAAAAAATCTAGCATAAAGCAAATGCAAAACTGCGTGCTCCACGCCACCGATATATTGATCAACTGGTAAAAGTTTATTTACCGTTTCTTTGTCGAATGCTTGATTCTGAGGCTGTGAGGCAAAACGCAAAAAATACCAAGAACTTTCAAAGAAGGTGTCGAAGGTGTCAGTTTCACGAATAGCCTGCTGCAACTTGTTTTGTCCAAATTTATCTTGACCTTTGTAAGTTGTGTGTTTCCAAGTTGGATGGTTGGCAAGTGGATTGCCAGAACTTAAATTATCCCCCATCGCTCTGCTATCGCAAGAGCCTCTGGCGCTGTTCGCACCAGAGCCCCCAAACCTAACATCATCAGGCAGTTGAACTGGCAAGTCTTCTTCTGGAACTGGCACAACCGAACCATCTTCTAAATATAAAACCGGAATTGGACAACCCCAATATCTCTGGCGAGAAATTCCCCAATCTCTAAGGCGATAGTTGATTTTTCTTTTGCCCAAACCCTTTTCTTCTAGGGTTTTAATCATCAATTCTTTGGCTTCTTCACTTTTTAATCCGTTTAAAAATCCAGAATTAAAAATGACACCATCTTCAAGATAAGGCTGCTCAACTTCAGTAATGTTATTATCAAACAAATTATTGATTATTTCTTGATTGGTTGGGCTTTTTTGATAAAGGTTTTTGATTTGATCAGTAACTCGGCTGTAAATGCCCAAATTGTTGATTTCATTAAATTCTTTTCTGGCGTTATAAGCCAAGATTTCTTCATCAAGGCTAAAATCAGCGTTAACATCTTGAGGCTTATTTCCTCTGGCATCAAGCCTAATCCACCTATGGAAAGATTTTAAATAAACTGCATTAATGGTGTGAATAATTTTTCGATCAGAAACATCTTCATCAAGCATCAAAAGCTGATCTGAAAAACCACAAGGAACACCAAGTCCTCTAAGAATTGCCGCCAACAACAATGATTTGCCAAAACAAAAACCAACCTGCTCTTGCAAAACTTCACTTGCTTTTAAATGAGGCTTTTTATGCAAATAAGAAGCCTCATCCATAGAATGGTTGATTTGGTCGCGAACAAGAAAATAAGCTATCCTAACCCGTTCTAACTCATCATTTGTTTTTGATTTTATTTGTAAAATTAATTCCTGAATTTTGGGATTTGAATAATCAATCAAGTCAGTTTCAACCAAAAAATTAGAAAGGTTGGCAACAACATATTTGATTGGCAAATTATATTTTTTAGCAAATTCAAAATCGCGCTGATCGTGGGCTGGGCAGCCAAATATTGCTCCCGTGCCATATTCCATCAGCACAAAATTAGCAATATAGATTGGCAATTTGATTGATTCATCAAATGGATGAGTTGCCTTTAAGCCAGAATCAATGCCCTTTTTCTCTGCTTTTTCTAGCGTTTCTTCATCAACTGCAGTTTTATTGCATTCATTGATAAAATCAGCAATTTTTTGATTATCTTTTGCAAGCTCTAAAGCAACAGGATGATTAGGCGAAATGCCGATAAAGGCAGCACCAAAAATTGTGTCTGGCCTTGTTGTGTAGATCGAAATTTTATCCCCCATCGTCGTGCTATCGCAACGACTCGCTCCCCCTAAATAGGGAGAGCCTTTATCCACCCCCATCGTCGTGCTATCGCACTCGTCAATAACAAAATCAATCAAGGCCCCTTCACTTTTGCCAATCCAATTTTCTTGCATTGATAAGACTCGCTCATCCCAACCAGTCAGATTTTTTAATTCGCTCAACAGCTCTTCATTAAACTCACTCACTTTCAAAAACCATTGCTTCAATTTTTTCTTCTCCACAATTGCCCCGCTTCTCCAGCCTTTGCCATCAATCACCTGCTCATTGGCTAAAACTGTTTGATCAATTGGGTCCCAATTGACAAAAGATTCCTTTTGATAGGCAAGTCCATTTTTTAAAAAATCGAGGAAAATTTTTTGCTCGTGTCTGTAATAAGAAACATCGCAAGTTGCTAATTCTCTGCTCCAATCATAAGAAAAACCGACTGATTTTAATTCAGCTTTCATATTTTCAATGTTGGAATATGTCCAATCCTTTGGGTGAGTTCCGTTTTGCAAAGCGGCGTTTTCAGCTGGCAAACCAAAGGCGTCAAAGCCAATTGGATGAAGAACATTAAAGCCTTGCATTTTTTTGAATCTAGCAATCACATCGCCAATTGCATAGTTGCGCAGATGACCCATATGAATTTTCCCCGAAGGAAAAGGAAACATCTCGAGCACATAATATTTGGGCTTTGGTGAGGTATCGTCAAATTTAAAAATTTGCTTTTCAGCCCAAATTCTTTGCCAATTTTTTTCAGCAGTTTTGTGGTTGTAGTTGGGAATATTTTTAGTCATTATAAATTATTTAGATTTGGCTTGTTCGATAATTTTGTCGGCGATCATTTGAGTGGCGATGTTTTTTTTGCTTGGCTGGCTGTCGACCCAAGAACCTTTGAAATTTTTTGTTTGTTTAAAAATTGTTAAAACTAAATTTTCTTTTTTTACCTCTTCACCTTTAACCAAAAGGTTGATTTTAATTCTCTCATCCTTGTTTTGCCCGTCTTGATACCATTCGGTGATAATCATACCAGAGCTTTCATTGAGCACATCAATCGGCAATAAAGAGCTGACAACTTCAATTGATGATAGCCAAAGTTTGTTTTTTGAAGCTGGTTTTTCATATGTTTTTCCGGCTGGTTTTTCTTCGTGATTAATAAAATTTTTATCTTCAAAAAATTTTCCTGCTCTTAAATTTCTAATATTTTCTGGATTTTTTGGATAGCTATAATCCACTTTACTGTTTTGACATGAAGAAATCAGGGTCAAGAGGCTTATAAAAATTAATTTTTTCATCTTGAAGAAATGTTGATTTGTAAGGAAGATTGAAGATGGGCGATTCTAAATTCTTAGCCCAAAAAAATCTAGCCCAAAAAAATCTAGTTTTATTAGAGTTTTCAAATAAGCTGAAACTTACAACTCACAACCTATAACACAAAAATGTGGCAAGAAAAACTCTATATAACCATCATTAAACTGCTCTTCCGGCTCTTTGGTCTTGCCGCTTGTGCTTTATCAATTGTAATTTTATTGGCACTTTTTAGTTTTAATTCTTTCGACATTTCCTTCAATACAACCTCCACAACTGGCGAAATTAGCAATTGGATGGGCAATTTTGGTTCACATATTTCTGATTTATTATTTCAATTAATTGGTCTTTCAGCATTTTTTTTCTGCCTAATTTTATTTAGCTTTGGACAAAAAATTGCCAGCAAAAATGGCATTAACCATTTCGCTTTAAAATTATTTTTAGCACCATTTTGTCTGCTCAGTTTTTCATTATTATTTTCGCTTTTGCCTGATCCAGATTGGTGGATGTTCAATAGTTTGGGCGGAGTAAATGGTAAATTCATTTTAGCAAAATTAGATTTTCTTCCACATATTTTGACTGGATTTTTAGTATTAATTTTATCAATCATTTTGCTTTCTGTAGTCATTGAAATCACCATCAAAGATTGGCAATATTTTTTCCGCTATAGCTTTATCACTTGCAAATATTTGTTAGAAACATTGCGCAAAGCCGCCGCTAAAACCCAGATAAATTTGAAGCAGGAGAAAAATAAATTTACTCAAAAAATTACTGAAGGCACACCACAATTCAAATCGCGCAAATTATTTTTTGAGAGCGCAGCAGACTTGGGGCAAGAATCTGAAAATGCAGAAGAGGAAAAAATTATTAAAGCCAAAAAACCCAATAAAACCAAACAAATCCTCAAATCATCGCGCACTAACAGCAATTATGAATTACCTTCAATTGATTTATTGGTAGATAGATCAGCAGATAATAAAGATAAAAAAACTAGCCCCGTACAACTCGATCAACAATCAAAAATGCTTTCCAAAGTGCTGGAGGATTTTGGTGTATTTGGATCAATGCTGGGCGTAAAATTAGGGCCAGTTGTAACTTTGCATGAATTTGAGCCAGCCGCAGGAACAAAAGCAGCGCGAGTGGTCGGGCTCGCCGATGATATTGCAAGATCAATGAGCGCAGTTTCCACCAGAATTGCCGTAGTTCCCGGAAAAACCACAATTGGAATTGAACTTCCCAATGCTAAAAGAGAAATGATTTCTTTTTATGAAATGGTCGCTTCTAATGAATATAAATATACTCAAGCTAGCCTGCCAATAATTTTAGGGAAAGATATTGGTGGCGAACCAATCATTGTTGATCTAGCCAAAATGCCGCATCTATTGATTGCTGGAACTACAGGTTCTGGAAAATCAGTTGGGGTTAACGCGATGATTTTATCGCTGCTTTATAAATTGCCGCCTGATGAATGTAAATTTATAATGATTGATCCAAAAATGCTGGAGCTTTCCGCCTATGATGGAATTCCCCACTTATTATCTCCAGTAGTCACCGAACCAGGAAGGGCGGTTGTCGCACTCAAATGGGTGACTAACGAAATGGAGGAAAGATACCGCGCAATGTCAAATTTAAATGTGCGCAACATTGCTGGCTATAATGAAAAAATTGAAAAGTTTTTGAAAAATGGTGAAAAAATTTCTAAAAAAGTGCAAACCGGTTTTGATCCAGAAACTGGCGAGCCTATGATTGAAGAGGTTGAGCTTGATGCTAAAAAACTTCCATTCATTGTCGTGATTGTTGATGAGATGGCGGATTTAATGTTAGTTGCTGGCAAAGATATTGAAACTTCAATTCAACGCTTGGCGCAAATGGCGAGAGCTGCCGGCATCCATATTATTATGGCAACACAAAGACCTTCGGTCGATGTTATCACCGGTGTTATCAAAGCTAACTTTCCAACTAGAATCAGTTTTCAAGTCACATCACGAATTGACAGCCGCACAATTTTGGGCACACAAGGCGCTGAACAATTATTGGGTCAAGGTGATATGATTTATATGTCAGGCGGCAGCAAAATGATTCGGGTTCATGGACCATTTTGTTCTGATACTGAAGTTGAAGATGTTGTCAAATTTGTAAAATCCCAACAATTTGATGATAGACAAGGGAATAATGGTTATAGCCAAAATGTTGTTTTTGAACAATTTGAATCTGCCAAAAATAATTTCACCAACTCTCCATCTGGAGCTAATGCTGGATCGGAATCAGATTCTGATTTATATAATCAGGCCGTAGAAATTGTGCGCCGCGATCGCAAACCATCAATTAGCTATGTGCAACGCCAACTACGAATCGGCTATAACCGCGCTGCAATTTTAATTGAAAGAATGGAAAAAGAAGGCGTGATTAGCGAACCAAACTCATCGGGAAAGAGGGAAATAATTGAATGATAAATTATCATTTTTTTATGAACTTTTTATCTATCAATTACCGTCGGTTTTAACCGACGGATAAGAGATTAAGAAACCTCTGAACAACTAAAACATCGTTTTAGTTATTCAGAGGTTCCTTAATTAGCTAACAGGCTCTAAATCCAATCGCCACAATATAATTCTCTGCCGATTCTTTTCTGGAAGAATTTGGTTTGAAATGTTTTACAGCTGTAAAATGTTCTTTGAATCTTTTCAGCAATTCTCCGCCTGCCCCGCCTTGAAAAATCTTGCCAACAAAAACTCCGTCTTTAGCTAAAATTTGGCAAGCAAAATCTAATGCTTCTTCAAGCAAGCCAACAATTCTCATATGATCAGTCTGAGCATCGCCGCAAGTGTTTTCTGCCATATCGCTTAAAACTACATCGCATTTTCGATAACAAAACGACTTTGGACTTATATCGGGTTCCGTTTTGTTGTGGGGCTCCCCACCAAATGGGGCGGGGCAAATGCCCCTTGCATTATTAGCTATGTCTTCGTGCAGAATTTGGTTTTGATTAATTAAACCAATGATATTTGTCGCCGCATCAGGCGCCAGAAAATCTTGCTGCAAAAATTCTACACCAACAATTGCCTCCATCGGCAGAATATCTACGGCGAAAACTTTTCCTCTACCAACTTTTTCAACCACAACTTGGCTCCATCCACCGGGCGCCGCTCCCAAATCAACAACGATTTTTCCCTTCTTCAAAATTTTAAATTTATCATCAATCTCAATAATCTTAAAAGCTGAGCGCGCTCGATAGCCTTGCTCCTGCGCCTGCTTAACAAAGGGATCGTTGATTTGTCTTTTTAGCCAAGCCATCGAAGATTTGTTGCGGCGTTTGGCGGTTTTGACTCTGGTGAATTTATTTCTCATCGCTAAATTTCCTTGCTTCTTCAATTAACATTATTGGAATTCCATCTTGAATTTGATAGGCTAATTTGGATTTATTACAAATTAGTTCTTGGTTTTTTTGATCATACTCTAACTCACTTTTGCAAAGTGGACAGACCAAAATCTTTAATAATTCATCGTCAATCTTTCTCATAATATTTGTTGATAAAATTTTGTTCTTCGCTTTAATAAAAACCATACTATGCACAAACTCTATGCCCACAACAGAATAATCACAATGCAAAAAATATTTCCTAGTAAAAAAAAGGCATTCTCTTTGGTTGAGTTATCAATGGTGATTATCGTTATTGGTCTTTTAATTTCTGGCGTCACAGCCGGTGGCAGTTTAGTTAAAAACTCACGAATATCATCAGCTCGCTCAATCACCCTATCTTCACAAATCGTAACTATTCCGGGAATGGTTTTGTGGTTAGAAAATTCAGCGAAAGATAGTTTTAGCGCTTCTCAGATCAACGGTGGAGCCCAAATTACTAATTGGTATAATCGCGAACCATCAAACTATTTGGTTAAAAATAATTTAACTACAACAGCTTCAAACAATGTGCTTTATCAAGATACAAGCACCAATAATATTCCAGCTGTCAATATGAATGTCACTGGCAATATGACTCTAGCTAATTTTGCCGGATCAACATTGGCAACATCAACTGTTGTTATAGTTTTTAAGCCAACTAGCCAAACTAGCGGCACGGCCATGGTTATTGCCGATTCCGGAGCTTCAGCAAATACAACTTGCTCAATTGGAATTAAAAATAATGCGGTATCTTTAAACGCAGGAAACGCCGTGGATAGTTCAACCACAACCAACCCCGCTTCTTTTACGATGGGCAACTCATATATTTTGATGGTTTATTTTAACGGTGCAAATTCCAAAGTTTTTGCTAATAATATTACTGAAGTTGGCGGAGCTGGAGCAATTCTTGGTGCCGGAACCAACGCGTTAGACGGCTTAACTATTGGCGCCAATAAATCTGGAGCAAATGGCATTGCCGCTGAAATTTCCGAAGTTATTGTTTATAACCGAGTTTTGAAAGATACTGAAAAAAACGATGTGATGGGTTATCTATCAAAAAAATATAAAATTTCTGTAACTGGAGCCTAGAAATGTTCAATATAATCAGAAACAAAATAATCCAAAATTTACTAATAACCGCAGCTCTTATATCGCTTAATTCTTGCGGTGTTGTTATGGAGCCTATGCCAAAAAGTTGGAATTGGGGATTAAGACCTCGCCCACTCACTGGAGTTAGAAATTTTCCCGAAACAGATACTGATTATGGCAAAGGCTTCAAAGCTGGCTGCGAAGCTGCTTGGGATCAATCAACAAAAGGATTAAAAGATATAGTCAAACCTAGTATGAACCCTGTTTTATTGGCAACCAACCCTGATTATTCCTCTGGATGGTTTGATGGAAGCGAACAATGCACCTATATAGTTGATTGGGATGTTACATAAAAAACAATTCACCCCAAATATAATAATTTTTATTTTTCTAACCATATTTTTAACCAGCTGCGCTGCGGCAACTCGCCCTTATACAATTAGAGAGTCAGTTCCAGAAGGACCTCCAGAATATCAGGCTGGTTGGCACGATGGTTGCCAAAGTGCTTTGTCCACTGGCGCCTTTTATAATGCTAGGTCAAAATTTGCACCAAACATTGGTAATGGCATATATCAGCATGATTCATTGTACCAAACTGGTTTTAACTGGGGTTTTAATATTTGTATGATACAAAATGCTAACTTTGGTGTGAGTGGCGGTAGTTTTGGCGGCATGATTGGTGCTGCACCATTAGAATAGAACTTTGACTTAAAATGATCAGAAATATTTTTTTAGTCACTTTATTGTTGATCAACTGCTCTTGTATGAAGGGGTTGAGAATCAAATCTCCTCTTAATAGTTTTAAAGATGATTTAAAAAATGCCTCACCAGATTTTAAACAAGGTTGGTTGGATGGTTGCGAAACCGGAATTCGATCTGGAACCAATGCTTTTTATCAATCTCTTTATGAAACCAAACAAGATGGCTATAAAATGGCATATTCTCAAGATTATCCCAACGCTTGGGGCACGGCTTACTGGTATTGTTTTCGCAAAGAATGGACTAACATTCAAAGCTCTACTACTTGGAGCTCTGTATTTGGAGGATTAAGATAATGGAGATGTTACAAAAATGAAAAAGATATTTTTTATAGCAATAATTTTACTTACAAATCAAGGGTGCAGCACCTCTTATTTATCAATGACTAACTTTAAAGTTCCTGATGGCACTCCAATATTTCAGGAAGGCTATAAAGATGGTTGCGGCACGATGCTCGGTATACGCTCAACCTCTTTATATAGAATGAAGTATGCTGGCTACAAACGAAATCCCGACTATATTGACAATCCTGAATATAATTTTGGTTATTCCAAGGGTTGGAGCTATTGTTTTAACTATATTGTCGGTGCTGGTTATTTTGGGCAAGGCGGCTCTGATCAATATATTTTTGGCAAAGGAACACAGTTTGATATGGGCAGAGGAAACTGGGATAGCACAATCAACTACGAAACCGGCACCTGGAACAACCCAACAAGTAGCGAAGGCGGCTCAAATAGTGTTGACGGTATTTGGGGTGAATTTCAGGCACCAAAAGGTTTTTCGGTTTTTGGTGGTCACCCGCTTTACGGAACATCAAACAATACTCAAATTTTTGGCTGGTAATTATAATGAAAATAGTCAACAAAATCATAATCATCACACTGTTTTTATTTTGTAGTAGCTGTAGCAAATTTTGGTATAAACCATATGGTAAAGTTTTTAACTTGGGACCCAAAAAAGGATCTCCGGGTTTTAAGCTTGGTTGGGAACATGGCTGCATTTCTGGGCTGGGGTCACAATTTGGTGGAGCAGTGATGATGACTTTCTATACTTGGACAAAAGATGTTCAGATTGCTAAACGGGTTCAAACCCCACAAGATATTGAGGATATCAAAAATCGATATCCTCAAGAATTAAAAGATATAAATTGGAACAATCCCCAAGAAGTAACAAAAAATTTTAACGATTATAAAACTGTTTTTTGGAATGCTCACAGCTATTGTCACGGTATGATTTTAGGCGCTCTGCAAAATGCCTCTATGAATCCAACGATTCCAGGACAAACCCGCTTTGTTCCGGGAGCAGATAATCTAAACAGTATTTATAGAATCGATGGCAGAGGCTATTCTGGCTGGACATATTGGTAAATTTTGGAGAAATTAGCTAGATTTTACAGATCGATTCAATTAAATTAGCCAGCGAATTCAATTATCAACCACTAATTAATATTCACTATGCTGCCAATCCATAAACCAAAATCTCAAATGCCTAATAAATTTAAAGCTTTCAGCAAATATGATTTTGTAAAATCATTCATTGCCGTCAGCAACAACCCAGAACATAAGGAAGAAGAGGAAAAAAAGGCAGCAATTATTGCCGATGCCATCGAAGAAACTCAGGCAGTTTTATTAGAAAATTTAGCCACTAAGCAAGATTTAAAATTTCTGGAGATTGACCTCAAGAAGGATATAAAAAATCTTGAGGTTGATTTAAAAAAAGACATAAAAAATCTTGAGGTTGATTTAAAAAAAGACATAAAAAATCTTGAGGTTGATTTAAAAAAAGACATAAAAAATCTAGAAATAGATCTCAAGAAAGATATGAAATTGCTAGAAGTCAACTTAAAAAAAGAAATGCAAGGACAGCTGATTAAGCTCGGCTCTCTAATAGTTATTTTATTTACAATTCTGCCCTTACTCACTGAGTTTCTAAAAAAATTATTTTAAAAAATTCATAATTTACAAATCTCAATGCTTATCAAACTAATTCTTCTTTTACCTTTCATCGGCGCTTTAACTTCCGGAATTTTATCTGGCCTTGTCGCCAAAAAATTTGCTCAGATTTTTAACTCAGCTTTATTAGTCGCATCAGCAGTTTTTGCTTTTATTTTATTTTTTCAAATTGGCATTGAAGACAAAAAAGAAACTGTGGTTTTATTTGATTGGATAACTTCGGGCAGCTTTTCCTCCGCTTGGGCATTACAAGTTGATAGCCTCACCTCCGCAATGTTGGTGCTGGTCACTTTTGTCTCCGCACTGGTTCATATCTATTCAATTGGCTATATGGACAAAGACAAATCCGTTCCCAGATTTATGTCTTATCTTTCACTCTTCACTTTTTTTATGTTGATTTTAGTCACCGCTAATAATTTCTTGCAACTCTTTATGGGCTGGGAAGGCGTTGGTTTGGCATCTTATTTATTAATTGGCTTTTGGTTCAAAAAACCTTCCGCCAATGCCGCAGCAATCAAGGCTTTCATCGTTAATCGCGTTGGTGATTTTGGCTTGATTATTGCTATCGCTTTAATTTATTTAACTTTTGGATCAATAAATTTCAGCGAAGTTTTTGCCGCTGTTCCAGCGCATTTGAATGATAAATTTATAATTCTTGGAACTGAATTTAGCACCATCACCACCATCGCCATTTTGCTTTTTATCGGCGCAATGGGCAAATCGGCGCAAATTGGTTTGCATACTTGGCTTGCCGATGCCATGGAAGGCCCTACCCCAGTTTCCGCTTTGATTCACGCTGCAACGATGGTTACTGCTGGCGTTTTTTTAGTCGCCCGTTGTTCACCAATTTTTGAATATTCTCCTTTAGCGCTCAGTGTCGTAACAATAGTTGGCGCCACCACCGCAATCTTCGCTGCCACAATTGCTATCACCCAAAATGATATCAAAAAAATCATCGCCTATTCCACCTGCAGCCAATTAGGTTATATGTTTTTTGCTTGCGGCGTTTCGGCATATTCGGCTGGAATTTTTCATCTCTTAACTCACGGATTTTTTAAAGCCCTGCTCTTTTTAGGTGCCGGCAGCGTGATCCACGCAATGCATCACGAACAAGATATTCGCAAAATGGGCGGGCTGTGGAAAAAAATCCCCTTCACTTTAGTGATGATGTGGATTGGCTCATTAGCTTTAGCCGGATTTCCACCTTTTGCTGGTTTTTATTCTAAAGACGCAATTTTAGAAGCGGCTTTTATGTCCAACACTCAGTTTGGTCATCTAGCTTTTTATCTAGGAATCACCGCCGCATTTTTAACCGCCTTTTATTCTTGGCGCTTATTATTTTTAGTGTTCAACGGCAAAACCAGAGCTGATCATCACACCTTTGATCATGCTCACGAATCTCCACTAACAATGCTTTTGCCCTTATTGCTTCTAGCTATTGGTGCAACTGCCAGCGGATTTATTGGTCAAAATTTTCTTCATATGATTTCTTTTGAAAATAATTTTTTCGCTAATGCAATTTTTGTCCAACCCGAAAATAAAATTCTCGAAGAAATTCATCACACTCCAGAATTAATAAAATCATTGCCATTAATTCTCGGCGCCATCGCAATTGCTGTGGCTTATTTATTTTATATCATCAAACCACAAATCCCAGCCAACCTCACAAAATCTACTGGCGTGCTTTATAGAATCTCTTTCAATAAATGGTATTTTGATGAAATCTATGACAAAATTTTTGTTCAAAGCATTAAAAAACTTGGAACTAAATTATGGCAATTCTGGGACAATAAAGTGATTGACGGATTTGGTCCAAATGGCTTCGTTGCAATTTGCAGAACCTTAGCGGGAAGAGCTAGTCAAATTCAAACCGGCTATGTTTATCACTATGTTCTAGCAATATCTCTGGGCGTTGCAGGAATATTATTTTACTTAATCTTAAGAACAGTTGGTTTATAGTGAACCCCACTTTTCAGACCACTCATACCATTTCCAATCTTAAATTCATCATTTAAGCCATTACTGTCCGGTTAACTTTTTTGCTGTTAATTACCGTCGGTTTTAACCGACGGATAGAACTAACTAAAATAAGGGCTTTAGCCCAATACTTCTGATGTCGGGCTAAAGCCCAGTTTTTCTTAATCTCTTAACCGTCGGTTAAA
>CAMDOL010000003.1 GCA_945903615.1 Rickettsia typhi
AAGGAACTGAAATGGTTATGCCGGGTGACAATGTAAAAATCAATGTCGAACTCATCGCTCCAATTGCCATGGAAGAAGGCCTTCGTTTTGCTATCCGTGAAGGTGGCAGAACTGTTGGGGCTGGAGTGGTTTCTAAGATAATTAAATAATTAGTTTATAATGAGCAATAAAGAAGGAATAAAAATATCTCTTGAATCTTTTGATCATGTTGTTTTGAACAAAGCAATGCAAGAGATCATCAATACTGTAAAAAGAACTGGTGCGGCTGTTAAAGGTCCTATCCCATTACCAACTAAGATTCACAAACTTACAGTAATTCGTGGACCTCATGTTGATAAAGATTCTAGAGAGCAATTTGAAATAAGATCTTCAAAAAGACTACTGATTATCTCTCCTACTGCTCAAACTGTGGATGCCTTGATGAAGTTAAATCTCTCATCTGGGGTTAATATTAAGATCGCAATTAATGGGGCTAGTAACTAATGATTAATTTGATTGCCAAAAAAATTGGAATGAGTCACCTCTATCAAGAGAGTGGCGCTGCAGTACCTTTCACTATGGTGCAGCTTTATGATAATTGTGTGGTTGATTTAAAGATCAATGCCGATAATGATAAAGAATTTGATCATATCTTGCTTGGATACGGTAAAGTTGCTAATACTAAAAAAGTTGCCAAATCAGTCGCTGGTGTTTTCATTAAGAAAAATATTCCAGTTCATAAAAAAATCTACGGATGCCGAGTTGAAAAAAACTCTAATCATACAGTAGGTGACATTATCACTGCTGAATCACTTTTAAAAGAAGGCGATTTTGTTGATGTGAGCGGTATCTCAACTGGTAAAGGTTTTGCCGGCGTTATGAAAAGACATAACTTTGCTGGTTTAGAAGCTAGTCATGGTGTTTCTGTTTCTCACAGATCTCATGGTTCAACTGGTCAAAGACAGGATCCGGGTAAAGTCTTTAAAGGCAAAAAAATGGCCGGACATATGGGTGTAGATAAAATAACTGTCAAAAATTTAGAAGTTTTAATAATTAATAAAGAGAACAACACTATAGCTATTAAGGGCGCAATTCCTGGTACAAACGGTAGTGATGTGGTCATAAAAATTGCTAATTAGGGAATATATGGTTGATTTAAGAACAATTGATTTTGCTAGTTCAAAAGTTGTAGCAGAGAAATTAGATTTTGCTTTGGAGGTTGGCGGTCAAACGCGATTAGAAAACCCAAGAGCTGTGGCTTATGTCTTGGGATGGCAGCGCGCCAAAAGAAGATCTGGCTCAGCAAATACCAAGCTTATGTCAGAAATTTCTGGAACTACTGCAAAACCTCATAAACAAAAAGGAACTGGCAGTGCTCGTCAAGGTAGTAAAAGATCAGTGCAATTTAGAGGTGGTAGAACTTGTTTTGGTCCACGCGCTAGATCATTCGATTTTTCTTTACCGAAAAAAATTATTAAAACAGCCCTGGCTGATGTGATTAGATTAAAAATTAAAGAAAATAAAGTCCTGTTATTCTCTGGTTGTAACGCTAATTTGAAAACTACTCAAGTTAATAAATTGCTTAAATCTAGTAATATAAATCAAGCTTTGTTTTTATATCAATCTGATAACGATTCTAACCATATTATTCAGTCAGTTCGTAATCTAAAAAATGTTAAGGCTTTGGATTTTAAAGGTTTGAATGTCTACGACATTTTGAATTTTGAATTCCTAGTTCTTGATAAAAATTTGTTCCAAACAATTAAAGAGGTGGCATTGTAATGAGTGCAATTAATTACGATAAAATAAAAGGTTTAATTTATACCGAAAAATCCAATAAGCAGCTTGAGCAAAACAAATATTGTTTTGAAATCAGCTCTGATTGCGATAAAACCGAAATCAAATCTTCATTGAAAGCAATATTTAATGTTGATGTTATCAAAGTAAATGTCAGTAATGTGACTGGTAAAATCAAAAGATTCAAAGGCATCGTTGGCAAGAGATCATCTTACAAAAAAGCCTTGGTTACAATTAAAGAAGGTCAATCAATCAACTTTGAGGGTTCAAACTAGAAAATGGCAATTAAAAATTATAAAGCTATTACCCCAGCTTTAAGACAATTAAAATTAGTTGACAGAAGCGATTTGTGGAAGTCTTCACCGTTGAAGATTCTAACTACGACTGCTCCTGTTCAAGCTGGAAGAAATAACAAGGGTCGTATTACAGTCAGACACAAATCTGGTGGTCATAAAAAATCTTACCGAATCATTGATTTCAAAAGAAATAAATTTGATATCGAGGCTATGGTAGAGAGAATTGAATATGATCCAAATAGAACAGCCTTCATCGCTTTGATCAAGTATACTGATGGTGTTTTTTCTTACATAATTGCTCCACACAAATTAAAGGTTGGTGATAAAATCATCTCTTCAAAGCAATTAATCGACATCAAAATTGGTAATTCGATGCCTCTTTCAGTAATTCCAATTGGATCAATAATCCATAATATTGAATTAAAGCCTGGCTGTGGTGCTGCCGTTTCAAGATCAGCCGGAACCTACGCGCAATTGGTTGGTAAAGATGGTGGATATGCTCTAGTTAAAATGCAATCGGGTGAGATCAGATTATTTTTGCTTGATTGTATGGCTACAATCGGTTCAGTTTCTAACCTTGATAATAAAAACGTTTCTATTGGTAAAGCTGGTAGATCACGGTGGTTAGGTATAAGACCAACAGTTCGTGGTGTTGCTATGAACCCAGTTGATCACCCACACGGTGGTGGTGAGGGCAGAACTTCAGGCGGTCGTCACCCAGTCTCCCCAACTGGTAAATCAGCTAAAGGTAAAAAAACCAGATCGAGAAAAAAATCGAATCGTTTAATTGTTAAAAACAGACATAAAAAATAACTGATATGCCCAGATCATCATGGAAATTACCGTTTGTTGACGGTTACTTATTAAAAAAAGTCAAGGAATATAATAGCTCTTCGAAAAAGCAAATTATTAAAATTTGGTCAAGAAGATCTACTATCCTCCCTCAATTTGTTGGGGTTAACTTTGCAGTTCATAATGGCAAAAAATTTGTTTCTGTTTTAGTTAGTGAAGGAATGGTTGGTCATAAATTTGGTGAGTTTGCTCCAACTAGAACTTTTTATGGTCACGGTGGTGATAAAACTGTTAAAAAATCTTAATAAAATTATGTCTTTAACTAAAGAAAAAAAACCAGCAGCGCAAGAAGAAAAAACAGCAGTTGCATACCTAAACGCGCTTAAATCTAGCCCGCTTAAAGTTATGAAATTGACTAGAAACTTGCCAGGTTTGCCAGTTGCAGAAGTGCTAATGAAATTAAAATTTTGTAACTTAAAAGTTGCTGGACCAGTAAGAGATTTGGTTTATTCAGCAATGTCTAATGCTGAAAATAATCACAATATGGATGTTGATAACTTATTCGTAAAAAGAATTGATGTTGGTCGCGCTTTTGCTCTAAAAAGATTTAGTGCCCGTGCTAGAGGTAGATCTAGTCAAATACTAAAGACTTTTAGCAACATCAGGGTTGTACTAGTAGAAAAACAAAATTAATAACAAAAGGTAGAAACAGTGGGTCAAAAAGTTAATCCGGTTGGTTTTAGAATTTTAAACAAAAAAAGCTGGGAATCAGTTTGGTTTGATAAAAAACTATATGCAAAAAAATTAGTTAATGACGTTCAAATTAGAAAGTTCATCAAAACTAAATATGCCCATTGTGGTATAGCAAGTGTTGTTATTGAAAGGCCGTCGGACAAAATTCATTTAATAATTAAAACCTCCAAGCCAGGTGTGTTGATTGGTAAAAAAGGTTCGGATATCGAAAAAATTAACCAAGCAGTTGAGAAAATTGCTGGCGTGAAAGTTGACGTTAAAATCGTTGAAGTTGATAAGCCTGACACTAATGCAGCGTTAATTGCCCAAAGCATCGCTAAACAATTAGAAAGCCGTGCGGCCTTCAAAAAAGTTATGAAAAAGTCAATGCAGTCAGCCATGAAATTTGGTGCGCTGGGAATCAAAATTGCTTGTGCTGGAAGACTGGGTGGCGCTGAAATTGCTCGTACTGAATGGTATAAAGAAGGATCAGTCCCACTTCATACCCTAAGATGTGACATCGATTATGCCACCGCTAATGCTTACACTACCTATGGTGTGATTGGTGTTAAAGTTTGGGTTCATAAAGGATTTGTTGATAAAAATAACACTAAATAATTATGTTAGTACCAAGTAAGACCAAATATAGAAAAGCCCAGAAGGGTGGAAAAAAAATCCTAGGGTTAGCCAATTCAGGTAATAAATTATCTTATGGATCTTTTGGATTAAAATCTCTAGAGCCTTGCAAACTCAATTCTAAACAAATCGAATCAGCTAGAAAGGTTCTAAGTCGCTATATGAAGAGAGCTGGAAAAATGTGGATTTCGGTTTTTCCTCACACTCCTGTTACTAAGAAACCAGCTGAAGTTCGGATGGGAAGTGGTAAGGGAAGCGTTGAATATTATATCGCTAAAATCAAACCGGGTCGGGTGATTTTTGAAATTGATGGAGTGGATGAAGCATCATCAATCTTGGCACTGACTAAAGCTTCTGCCAAATTACCATTTAAAACTAAAATTATTAATCTGATCTAGTATGTCAAAAATTGAAGATAAAAAATCTCTATTGCAAGATATTTCATCAAAAAAGAAAAGCCTCTTGATGATGAGAATCAAGCGCTCCTCTGGTGATTTCGAAGCAGCAAAAAATATGAAAAACACTAGGAAAGAAGTCGCTAGATTATTCACCAAGCTTAATTCAAAATAACTATGAAGGTAAAAATTTTAAACATTATAGATAATAAAACTTTTAAAGCTGAAGCAACTTTGTATAAGCCACATAAAAAATATGGGAAATACCTTACTTCTCATAAAAAATATTTGGTTCATTACGAAGGTGACAAAAAATTAAATATTGGTGAAGAAGTTGTTATTAAAGAAACTAGACCGATATCTAAAAATAAAAGATGGATATTAACCACAACTAACGAGGCTTAAACAAATGATTCAGATGCAAACTAATTTAGTGGTTGCCGATAATTCCGGTGCTAAAACTGCTAGATGTATTAAAGTTCTAGGTGGAAGTGATCACATGATCACTGGAATTGGTGACATTATTGTGGTTTCAATCACCAGCATTATACCTGGCTCAAAAGTCAAAAAAGGGCAGGTTGCTAAAGGTGTGATTATCAGAACTAGAAGTAAAACCGTCCGACCAGATGGAAGTTTCATTGTCTTCGGTGATAATGCAATTGTTTTGGTTGATAAAGATGGAGAACCTTTGGCGACTCGTGTTTTCGGTCCGGTTGCTAGAGAAGTTAGACAAAAAAATTTTTTAAAGATCGTTTCACTTGCTTCGGAGGTATTATAGATGGCACTTAAATTTAAAAAAAGTGATCAAGTTATTGTTATAGCTGGATCAAGCAAAGGTAAAACTGGTAATATCGTATCCATTAAAAATGATAGAGTAATTGTTGGTGGTGTTAATTTGGTAACCTTTCATAAAAAACCAACTTCTAATCAAGCTGGTGAAATTACTAAGAAAGAAGGCTCGATTCACATTTCTAATCTCTCTCATATTGAGAACGGTAAGCCAGTAAAAATTGCTTTTAAAGTTGAAGCTGGAGAGAGTAAGAGTTTTGTTCGCAAAACTCGCATCTCCAGAAAAACTGGTAAGAAAATTGACTAAGAATTTGATTAAATAATTGAAATTTCCAAAACACGATGTCTTACACAAAAGAATTATATATAAAATCGGTTGCTGATTTAAAAAAGCAATTTCCTTACCAAAATGATATGGAAGTTCCTCGTTTGACCAAAGTCAGTATCAACGTTGGTATTAAAGCGGTTGATAGCGATAATAAGTTTCTTTCTTATCTGGCGGCGCAAGTTTCTGCGATTGCTGGCCAAAAAGCAGTAATCACTAAATCTCGCAAATCAATTGCCACTTTCAAACTTCGAGAAAATATGGGTATTGGTTGCATGGTAACTTTACGTGGTAAAAAAATGTATGAATTTTTTGATCGTCTGGTTTATATAGCTCTGCCAAGAGTTAGAGATTTTAGAGGTCTGTCAGCCAAAGGTTTTAACCAAAGTGGACATTATTCTTTTGGTCTTAAAGAACATAACGTGTTTTTAGAAGTTGATCTTGATAATATCTTAAAAATTTTCGGCATGAACATCACTATCGCTACCAATGCTAAGACTAAAGAGGAATCGGTCTATTTATTAAAAAAGCTTAATCTTCCTATAAAATAAATTCATTATGGCTAAAAAAAGTTCAATTAACAAAAATTTAAGAAGAAAAGCTTTGGCGACCAAGCTAAAGTCAAAAAGATCTTGTTTATTAGATATTGCTAATAATGTTGAGTTACCTTTCGAGGACAGACTTAAAGCACAAATTAAATTAGCAGAATTGCCAAGAAATAGTGCTGAGATCAGATATAGAAACAGATGTAGCCTAACTGGTAGACCAAGAGGTGTTTACAGAAAATTTTCCTTGTCCAGAATCGCCATAAGAGAACTTGCTTCTTGGGGTCAAATTCCTGGCTTAACTAAATCAAGTTGGTAATTATACGATGTCAGTTAATCACTCAGTTTCCGATCTAGCCACCATTATCCGTAACGGTTATATGGTTGGTCGTAAAGTCGTTACTTCTCCAGTCTCTAATTTAAGAGAGGCGGTGCTTAAAATCTTAAAAGAAGAAGGTTACATTTTAAACTACAGCAAACTTGCTGAAAAAGACGGTAAAAGCAGATTCGATATCCATTTAAAATATCACCTCTCTGCTCCAGTAGTCAGTGAAATTTCGGTTGTCTCTAAACCCGGAAGAAGAGTTTATTGCAATGCTGATCAAATTCCAGTAGTCAAAAACGGTTTAGGAATAGTTATTATTTCTACTTCTAGTGGTGTAGTTGCGGATCATACAGCAAGAGCCTCTAAGATTGGCGGTGAAATTCTATTAAAAGTATTTTAGTTAACAAATTTATTCAAAAAAAGTTATGTCACGAGTTGGTAAATTACCAGTTAAATTACCGGAAAATATCAAAACTAACATTGTTGGTAATGTTATAAATTTTGATAATGGTAAGGTTAAAAAGTCTTATAAAGTCATGCCTTCCGTTGATGTTGCTTATGCTGATAACATTTTGAAATTTACTGCCAGAGAAGGATTTGAAAAAGCTTCAGTTGATGTAGGAATGGATCGTAGCAATGTTAAAAATATCGTTTTAGGCTTACAAACTCCTTTCAAAATAGTTTTGGAAATCAACGGTGTTGGTTATAAAGCGGCTGTTGAAAAATCCAGTGTCATTTTGAGCTTGGGATATAGTCATGAGATATTTTATCTTCTGCCACAAAATGTAACAGCGGTTTTTGAAAAACCCAATCTAATTACTCTCACCAGTGATGATAAAGTTTTGGTTGGACAAATCGCTTCTGAAATCATCTCTTTTAGAAAACCTGAGCCTTACAAAGGTAAGGGTGTAAAGATTGCTGGAAAAGCAATTGTTCGTAAAGAAGGTAAGAAAAAATAACATTAAATAATATTGATATGCCAGCCTCACTAAGTAATTCTGAAAAAAGACAAATAAGAGTTAGAAGTAACATCAAAAAAAGAAACAGAGGTCAAAGATCGAGAATATCGGTTTTTAGATCAAACAAAAATATCTATGTTCAATTGATTGGTATTGATGGAAACGTTATCCAATCTTGCTCATCAACTATCTTTGATGAAAAAGATTTGAAAGATAAAAAAGGTATTGATATTGCTAAAATCGTTGGTAGTAAGTTTGCCAAGGATTGTATTGCTAAGGGCGTTAAAGAAGTGGTTTTCGATAAAGGATGCTATTTGTATAGTGGCAGAGTAAAGGCTGTGGCAGATTCTTGTCGGGAAGCTGGTCTTCAATTTTAACGGCTTCAATTCTAATTAATTCAATAAAATTAAATCTAACAAGATGTCAAAACCTAATAAAAATTCAGTCGAATTAGTCGAAAAGTTAATCTCGGTAAATAAAGTTTCTAAAACTGTAAAAGGTGGCAAAAACTTTTCCTTCGCTGTACTAGTTGTGGTTGGTGATAAAAACGGTAAAGTTGGTTTTGGCAAGGGTAATGCCAAAGAAGTTGCTGACGCCAAAAATAAAGCTTTCGAAGCGGCAAGAAAATCTTTAAAAAAAGTTGCCCTTAAAGAAGGAAGAACTATTCATCACGATGTTGAGGGTAGATTTTGCTCAGCAAGGGTTAGTATGAGATCGGCACCAGCAGGAACTGGCGTTATCGCTGGAAGTGCAATGCGTGCCATTTTTGAATGTGCGGGAATTCACGATATCGTTTCTAAATCTCTTGGAACCTCCAACCCTTACAATATGGTTTGGGCTACTTTTCAAGCTTTAGGAAAATTAAATTCACCAAGAAGTATTGCGGACAAAAGATCAAAAGAAATTTCTGAAATTATCAAAAGAAGAAATGCGGTTTTAAAAACGAATAATAACAATAATAACAATGAGGTTTAAATGTTATTTGAAAATTTTCTAAATAAAAAAGTTGCTCTAACTCAAGTTAGAAGTGAAAACAAATTAGTTAAAAGACAAAAATCTACCCTAGCTGGTCTAGGCTTGAGAGGTGTAAATACTACCTCTCAACTATTAGCTTCCAAAGAAGTTATTGGTATGATCAAAAAAGTTAGTCATCTAATCACAGTTTCTGCTGTATAAAATTTATATATTCTCAATATGTCCAATCCTTTAAACAACATTGCTAAATTAAAAACCAATAAATGCAAAAGAGTTGGTCGTGGTATTGGTTCGGGTACGGGTAAAACTTGCGGTCGTGGTGTAAAAGGTCAAAAAGCTAGATCTGGTGTCGCCATTAAAGGTTTTGAGGGTGGTCAAACCCCGCTTTATATGAGATTGCCAAAAAGAGGTTTTAAAAGTCAACGCAGCGCAAGATACGAAGCGATCAATTTAGGAGATGTTCTGTCTTTGATTGAAAGCAAAAAAATTGACTCAACTACTGTTATTACTAAAGAAAAATTATTTAATGCTGGCTTAATCAGCTCTAAAGATGCACAAGTAAAATTAATTATGGCGAAAGTAGAAAAAGTTAAATCCGGACTAACTTTCCAAGTTGATTTTTATTCCAAACAAGCCCAATCTTTTGCTGGATAATTTTAGCTGAGTTTAAATTTAAATAATGCTCAAGCCAATTCCAGCTAAAAGATCCAATTATCAAATAAGGTGCAAAATTCTGACTTAAAAAAAAGAATATTATTTACGCTTTTCATTCTATTGATTTATAGATTTGGTACTTTCGTGCCGATTCCAGGAATTAATGGTGATGTGATTCAGAAATTCTTTACTGGTAAAGGTGCCAGTATGTTTGGTATGATCAACCTTTTTTCAGGTGGAGCTTTGGAGCGGATGAGTATATTCGCCTTAAATATTATGCCTTATATTACCGCATCAATTATTATGCAGCTTTTAACCTCAATGTATAAAGGTTTGGAAGCCCTAAAAAAAGAAGGTGATTACGGTCGGGCAAAAATTAATCAATATACTCGATATCTGACTATCATTCTGGCATTTTTTCAATCAATGGGTGTTTATTATGCTTTATCTTCCGCTGGCAATAATATGTTTATCAGTGATTCAAGAATCTTTATGTGGACAACCTGCGTCAGTTTAGTTGGTGGTACGGTGATGTTGATGTGGTTTGGAGAAAGGATTACTGCCTCTGGTATTGGCAACGGTATTTCTCTAATTATCTTTGTTGGTATTGTCTCATCAATTCCAACTACCTTCGCGCAATTTATGGATTTATCTAAAAGCGGAGTTTACTCGGCGGTATTCGTGGTGATATTTTTCTTATCCTTCATATTCTTTGTTGCCTTGGTTGCTTTTGTTGAGAAAACGCATAGGCGAATAAAAATCCAATACCCAAACGGTGCGATGATGAGGGTTAATGGTATGGCAGATTCTTCATTTTTACCGCTTAAAATTAATATTTCTGGCGTAATCCCTCCAATTTTTGCTAGTTCAATTTTGATGTTTCCATCTGCAATTGCGCAGTTTATCGGTAATGGTAGTGAAGCATTTTTATCGATTTTATCCAGAGGTAGTTGGCTTTATTTATTGATCTTTGCAACTTTAATTTTGTTTTTTTCATTCTTTTATTCTTCAATAATTTTCAATACCAAGGATGTTGCTAATAACTTGAAGAAAAGTAATTGTTTCATCTCAGGAATCAGACCAGGAGCCAATACTTCTGATTACCTCGATAGAATTATTGCTAGATTAACTTTGCTCGGAGCAATTTATTTGATGGTGGTTTGTATAATCCCGGAAATTTTAATCGTTGATTACTCAATTCCGCTGCATATTGGTGGCACTGGAGTTTTGATTGTGGTGAACGTGATCTTAGACTTGGTTAATCAAATTCAATCACATTTATTCTCTGGAAAATATAGTAACACTGGCAAGAGAAAACGCGTGAAACTTCGAGCATAATGATTAATATAATTTTTCTTGGCGCTCCAGGATCGGGAAAGGGAACTCAATCGGTACTATTGGCTGAGAATTTAAAAATTCCTAATATTTCCACTGGCGAAATATTAAGAAAAGAAGTTATTGCTAAAAGTGAAATTGGTGATTTGGCAACAAGTTATATGAATTCTGGAAGCTTAGTTCCGGACCAAGTTGTGGTTGATATTATTAAAAAAAGAATTGCTGAAGATGATTGTGGTCAAGGCTTTATTCTTGATGGTTTTCCAAGAAATTTTGAGCAAGCACAAATATTAGAAAAAATGATGAGCCAAGTCCAAAAGAAAATTAATCTGGTGGTGAATATTGAAGTTAATGATGAAGTTTTGGTTAAAAGAATATCAGGACGCTTTTCCTGCAAAAAATGTGGCACAGTTTATAATCGTTTTTTTAGTCAAACTAAGATTGAAAATATTTGTAATAAATGTGGAAGTAGTGAGTTTGAAAGCAGAAGTGATGATAATGAAGAAACGGTAAAAAACCGTTTAAAAGTTTATAACCAAAACACCGCAGAATTAATTGAGCTTTATAGAAAAAAAGGCTTGATTTATTCGGTGGATGGTTTAAAAAATATCGCCCTCGTTAATTTAGAGATTAACAAAGCGGTAAATAGTATTATTCAATAACAAATAATTAGGAGTTTACCTTGGCAAGAATAGCTGGTGTTAATATACCAAAAGAAAAAAGATTCGTCATTTCTTTAACTTACATTTATGGCATTGGGGTTACCACTGCTAATAATATTTGCAAAAAATTAAAAATTAATCTTGCAACCAGAACTAATCAAGTTTCAGAAGCTAAGCTTTCTGAAGTGAGGGCTTTGATTGAAAAAGAATATCCAGTTTTAGAAGGTGATTTGCGTAGAAAAAGAACTGGCGATATCAAGAGATTAGCTGATATTGGTTGTTATAGAGGTATTCGTCACGTTAAAAAACTCCCAGTTCGCGGGCAAAGAACTCATACTAATGCGAGAACTAGAAAGGGTAAAGGCGTTGCCATTGCTGGTAAGAAAAAAGTTACTAAGTAATAAGACCTTAGCGAGCTAAAGCTCGCTTAGAGATTTATTGCCCTAGCGCAGGCTGGGATCCAAAAATTAATATATTAACAAACATCATATCATGGTAAAATATAGCGGCAAAAAAACATCAGCCAAAAAGAAGAAAAATATTGTTAACGGAGTAGTTCATGTTTGTGCAACTTTTAACAACACCATCATTTCAATCACCGATGTGCAAGGTAATTTGATTTGCTGGTCTTCGGCTGGAAAACATGGTTTTAAGGGCTCAAGAAAAGCGACTCCATATGCAGCGCAAGTTGCAACTCAAAGTGCAGTTGAGGTTGCAAAAGAATGTGGTTTGCAATCAGCGATTGTAGAAATTATTGGACCAGGAGTTGGTAGAGAAGCATCGCTTCGTGCTCTGCAAGCTGCCAATATCAATGTTACTTCCATCGTGGATAAAACTTATCATCCTCACAACGGTTGCCGACCAGCAAAAAGAAGAAGAGTCTAACTGTATTTAGTATCCTATCAAATTATTTGAACTTATAAATTATGGCTATTTTAAAAGAAAGTTGGCAGTCGTTATCAAAGCCGGCAAGTATAATTGTTAAAGACGGCGTTGATTCAACCAAAAGTGCAACCATCGTTATGGAGCCTTTTGAAAGAGGTTTTGGTAATACTTTGGGAAACGCTCTTAGAAGGGTTCTCCTTTCTTCAATTGCTGGTTTTGCAGTTACCTCAATTAAAATTGATGGTGTGCTTCACGAATATGGAGTTATTGACGGCGTTAAAGAGGATGTAACTAATATAATAATGAACCTTAAGTCATTAGCGATCAATAAGCCTGATTCATCTCCTTGTGTTTTGAAATTAATCTCTAATAAAGCTGGACCGGTTTTCGCTGGATCAATTGAAGTTAGTAACGGTGCTGAAATTATTAATAAAGATTTGCTGATTTGCACTCTGAATAAAGATGCTAAAATAGACATTCAAATCAATGTTGAGTGTGGTAAAGGTTATGTTGTGGCTGATCAGGGTAAAAAAGCCGAAACTAGTATTGGTTTGATCTCTCTTGACTCTATGTTTAGTCCAATTAAAAGAGTTTCTTACAAGGTTGAAAACGCTCGTGTTGGTCAAATTACTGATTATGACAAATTGATCTTGGAAGTTGATACTAATGGCACTATAACACCTCAAGATGCTCTTGGTGTTGCTGCAAAAATTTTACAAGAACAGTTAGAGGTTTTTGTTAATTTTGATGTTAGTAAAATCGTTGATGTTAAAAAAGAAATTAGTGGTGAGCCAGAATTTAACAGAAATTTACTCAAAACAATTGATGAATTAGAACTTTCAGTTCGCTCTTACAATTGTTTGAAAAACGAAAACATTATCTATGTTGGTGATTTGGTTGTTAAGACTGAATCTGAAATGCTCAAAACCTCGAATTTTGGTAGAAAGTCATTAAACGAATTAAAGGAAAATCTTAAATCAATGGGCTTGAGCTTTGGCGCTAAATTGGCTAACTGGCCACCAAAAAATATCGAAGAACTAGCTAAGATTAAAAATAAAGATTTCTAATCATTTAAATAAGACAAAAAATAACAATATGAAGCACGGAATTAAAGGTAGAAAGTTAAATAGAACTAGCTCGCACAGAAAGTCATTATTTATGAATCTTTCTAATGCCCTGTTACAACATGAGCAAATCAAAACTACTTTGCCAAAAGCAAAAGATCTAAGACCTTTTGTGGAAAAAATTATTACTCTGGCAAAAACTGATTCTTTAGCTAATCGCAGACGCGCACTGTCAATTTTGAGAGATGAAACATTGGTGAATAAATTATTTGCTGATATTGCTCCAAGAGTTAAAAACCGTAATGGTGGTTATACTAGAATTTTAAAATTTGGCTTTAGAACTGGAGATAAAGCTCCAATGGCAATTGTTGAGTTGGTTGACAGAGTGGTTGCTGAAGTCTCTGTGTCAAAAGAAGATAAAAAGAAAAAAGCAGCAGCGAAATAATTTTATTTAATTTATTTATACAAAACGATGACTAATTTAATTGAACAATTCAATATCGAACAAGCCGCTAAAATCAATGAGGTTAGAGGTGGTCTAGACAAGTTTATCCCTGACTTTAAGGTTGGTGATACTGTTAAGGTAAAATATAAAATTACTGAAGGAGCTACGACCAGAATTCAGGTGTTTATGGGTGTTGTTATCGCTAAAAGCAAGAGTTTTACTAACTATAATGCAACTTTCACTGTTAGAAAAATTAGCAGCGGCGTTGGGGTGGAAAGAAAATTTCCGCTTTATTCTCCATTGATTGCTGGCGTTGAACTAGCGAAGCAAGGTGTTGTGCGCCGTGCCAAATTATATTACTTACGCAATCTAACTGGCAAAGCTTCAAGAATTAAAGAAAAATTAGATTTTTTAAATGAATCAAACTCAAATGAAACAAAAGCTGTTGAAGAAGTAGTTGGATAATTTATCTACTCCTTTCGGCTTTTGGTTAAAAGGGTATAATTCAAAAATCTTTTCCGTGATCTATATTCCTCGAATTATTCCAGTCTTTTTGCTTATATTCCTATTCTCTTGCGAGGTTGTTCCCTTGAATAATGATTCTGCCAAACTCTCACTTTTTAATTCTGCTAGTAAGAAGGCTTTTTCTTTTGTGGTTAGTGAGGAATTTGTTAGGAAGAATTCTCATTCTGAGTCAAGCGCTTTATATCCAAAAATGAATGTTGCTGAGTTGAAACTGCTGATGAAATTTTTACAACACAATAAATATTGTATTAATAAAAATGGTGAGTTATCTTTTAAAATTAATTCTAGACAGGAAAAAATTTATGATGTTACTTTTTCTAGTCTGATCGAACAAAGCTACAATGCTAAGCCAGTGTCGCCAACTACTTATTTTGGTGAGTGTGTATAAATAATTTAACTTCAAAATAACTCCTGCAATGCAAGATGTAATCCAATTTTTTACCTTTCGTACCGTTATTTTGCTATTCTCAACAACATTTTCAATTTTAGCAGTAATGATAATTTTAAATATTATTACTGTAGATGATTTGGTGGTTATTTTAAAGCTCTCTCCAGAATCTGCTGCGGCTTTAAAATTAATCGTTGGAAGATTGCAGGAAGTCACGCATAATATATTGGACATTTTATCACAATTGTTAAATAAGTTGTTTGGTTGGGCTGGTGTTGATGTTGATTTATCAAAAATTAAAGTTGATGTTAACCAAATTCCTCAAGCTCCAAACGCTGTTGAGGGTGGTAAATAATATTTGGCATGATGATAATTTTTAGCATCACCAACCTGTTTCGCCTACTTTGTTTATTTCTCCTTTCCACACTTCTCTTTCCGTTCATAAAAAATAAAGCAATTTATTTTTTCTTCAAATTTGCTGGTCCAACTTTTATTAAATTAGGGCAATTATTGGCTAATCGCCCAGATTTGGTTGGTGATGATTTGGCTTTATCCTTGTCTGATTTTCAAGATAAATTACCTGCCTTTGCTTTCAAGAAAGTTAAAAAAATTATTGAAAAACAATTAGGAAAGCCGCTGGATCAGTTATTTTTGGAATTCGAGACTAATCCAGTTGCTGCCGCCTCAATTGCTCAAGTGCACAAAGCCAAAGCTTTGTCTGGAGATATTGTGGCGGTGAAAATTGTGCGTCCAAATATTGAAAGGGTTTTTAAAAGAGATATTGCTACTTTAAAATTACTCAGCTTTTTAATTGGAATTTTTTCAAAGTATTACAAAGAAAAACTCACCAACATTGCCGAGGTTTTGACGGATTGTAGTCGTAAGGAGTTGGATTTGCACTTTGAGGCTGCCGCTGCCGGTCAAATGAAAGATCAATTAAAAGATTTACCTGGTTTTTATATTCCCAAAATTTATTGGCAATTAAGTAGTGACAAAGTTTTGACTTTGGAATGGATTGATGGAATTCCATTTTCAAATAAAAAAGCCGTTTTAAATAGCGGTTTTGACAAAAGAGAAATTGCCAAGAACTTGGTCGTGAGCTATTTTAATCAAGTTTATATGCACGGATTATTCCACGCTGATATGCATTTGGGAAATTTATTTTTAATGAAAAATGGTGATATTGCCGCAATTGATTTTGGAATTGTTGGTTCAATTGATAAGAAAACCAGAATTGCAATTGCTGAGATTTTAATGGCGTTTTTAAAGCAAGATTATAACAAGGTGGCAAGATTGCATATTGAAGCTGGTTTAGTGCCTCCTGATGTCAATTTAGAAGAGTTTGCATTATCTTGCCGAATTATTGGTGAAGTGGCGGTGGGAAAAGCGGTTGGTGAAATTTCGATGGCAAAATTATTGGCAAATTTATTGAAGATGACCAAAAAATATCAGATGAAAACACGTCCAGAATTGTTGCTGTTGCAGAAAACTATGATGTTGGTTGAGGGTGTTGGTGTGTTCTTGGATAAAGATTTAAATATTTGGGACTTGGCGCGACCATTTGTAAAAGAATGGGCGACCAAGAATATTGGTTTTGATGCTAAGATTAGAGATTTTGTAGTGGAGATGGTGGACATTTTTAAAAAATATAAACTGGCAATATAAGTAATATGGTTTTTAAGATTAATTCGATTGTAGATTATCAAGAGCAATCTAAAAAAGCTGCTGCCGATCCCCAAAGCTTTTGGGCGGATATTGCGCGCAACTTTACTTGGTTTAAAGAATGGAATCAGGTTTTAAAATTTGATTTTTCACAAGGTAGAACTAGCTGGTTTGGTGATGGTAAAACTAATATTGCTTTTAATTGCTTGGACCGTCATTTGCCAAAAAAAGCGGGAGATGTGGCGATTATTTGGGAAGCTAATGATCCAGAGACGCCTAGCAAATCAATTACTTATCAAGAATTATTCGAGCAAGTTTGTCAATTTTCTGATTTGCTTTTAGCTAAAGGAATTAAGGCTGGTGATCCAGTGTGTATTTATATGCCGATGATTCCAGAAGCGGCTGTTGCAATGTTGGCATGCGCGCGCATCGGTGCAATTCACTCGGTGGTTTTTGCTGGTTTTTCAGCGCTAGCTTTGAGAGAAAGAATTGAAGATTCGGGTGCAAAAATGTTGATTACGGCGGATTATTTATATCGTGGTGACAAAACTGTGAAGCTGTTTGATATTGCTGATGAAGCGTTGCAAGGTTGTAAAAAAATTGAAAATGTGGTGGTTTATAAAAGATCTCAAGACAAAATTAATTGCTCAAAAAATATTCTGATTTGGCAAGATGAAGTTGTAAAATATAACAAGAAAAACAAAGCAGCAGCAATGGACTCAGAAGATCCATTGTTTATTTTGTATACTTCTGGCTCAACTGGAAAACCTAAGGGCGTGATGCATTCAACCGCAGGATATATGGTTTATGCGGCATATTCCTTTGTGAATGTTTTTGATTATCAGGAAAATGATTTATTTTTTTGCACTGCTGATTTGGGTTGGATTACTGGGCATTCTTATTTAGTTTACGGACCACTTTTAAATGGTGGAAAAATTTTGATGTTTGAAGGAGTGCCAACTTTTCCAACGCCATCAAGATTCTGGCAGATTATTGACAAACACAAAGTTAATATTTTTTATACTGCACCAACTGCGATTAGAGCTTTAATGCAAAAAGGTGATGAGTTTGTGCAAGGGTTTGATTTGTCATCGTTAAAAACTCTAGGCACAGTAGGTGAACCAATCAATGAAGAAGCTTGGCATTGGTATGATGAAAAGATTGGTCGGAAAAAATGTCCAATCGTTGATACTTGGTGGCAGACTGAAACTGGTGGAATTATGATTTCGTCATTATCGGGGAAGACCGACAGTAAGCCCACTTTTGCTGGCTTACCTTTGCCTGGAATTTTGCCGGTAATTTTGGATGAAGATGGTCGGGAAATTAACAAGCCAAATGTGCTGGGCAATTTATGCTTTAAAAACCCGTGGCCATCAATTATTAGAAGTATTTGGGGTGATCATAAAAAATGTTTTGATACTTATTTCAAAAGATTTTCTGGATATTATTTTGCAGGCGATGGTGCGTTTAAAGATGAAAATGGTTTGTTCAGAATTGTTGGGCGCGTTGACGATGTAATCAATGCTTCAGGGCATCGCTTGGGAACTGCCGAGATTGAAAATGTGATTAATATGCATAATTTAGTTACTGAATCAGCGGTGATTGGTTATCCGCACGCAATTAAAGGTGAGGGTATTTGCGTTTTTGCAATCACTAAAAATGCCGATGAAAAAATCAAAGATGAAATTCTAAAATTAGTCGAAAAACAAATTTCTGCCATTGCCAAACCAGATAAAATATATATTGTTCCTGACTTGCCCAAGACCAGATCAGGGAAAATTATGAGAAGAGTGTTAAAAAAATTAATTGCCCATGAAGATTTGGGTGATATTTCTACTCTGGTAAATCCTGATGTAGTTGAAAAATTGAAAATGATAATTTAATTTTGCTGAACACTTAAGGAACCTCTGAGCAACTAAAACAATGTTTTAGAAAAATTGATCTTTCTGGTCTTTTTTGGCATAAATTCCATTATTTTTGGTAAAATATGGAAATATTCCACCAAAAAGTAATGAAATTTCTACTCAAAAAATCCTCAGAAATATCAATTTTTAGTTGTTTAGAGGTTCCTAAAATAATTTAAGCGCACCTCTAAAAATTAGAATTTTTAGAGGTGCTATTAATAACAAAAATAAAAGGAAAATTTATGAACTTAGAAAATCTATTAGACCAGACACCAGAATATGCCAAAGATTTAAAACTCAATGGCAAAACAGTGATTTTATCCAACTTGGTTTTATCCAAAAAACAAACCGCAATAATTGCAATCGCTTGCACAATTGCAACTAAGAACCAAAAATTAATTGAAGCTGCAATCAATCAATTTCAAAACGATTTAGACGCAATAGAACTAAGCGCCGCCAAATCTGCCGCAGCGATAATGGGGATGAATAATATTTATTATCGCTTCATTCATTTGGTGGAAAATAAAGATTATAGCAAAATGCAAGCTGGGCTGCGGATGAATATCATTGCTAACCACGGAATTGAAAAAGTAGATTTTGAATTAGCTTGCATAGCGGTTTCGGCAATTAATGGCTGCGGATTGTGTATTGATTCTCATGAAAAAACTCTAAAAACGCATAATGTTTCTAACGAAACAATTCAAAACGCAGTAAAAATTGCAGCAATATTAAGTGGTTTGGCAGCGATATTGTATTAGGCGCTCTTTTTCAAGGTGCCCTTAAGATTTTGTGTGGTCATAGTTTGGTTCAACACTCAGTTTTATCAACGCACAGGCGGGCTCAGGACGAAACTTATATTGGTGGTAAGCCAAGAAAAAGAAATAACGATAAAGATGACAACGGAAATATGCCAATAATTAAAAGAGGTAGAGGAACTAAAAAAGAGTGCGTAGTTGGAATGATCGAGAGAGGCGGAAAAGTTAAAACTATTATTCAAAAGAGATTGAAATTTATTGACTTGAGAGGAATTGTGAAGAATAATGTTGATGTTTTAAATAGTGTTTTGATGACTGATGATTTTAAGGGTTATAAGCCAATGAAAGGCTTTATTCCTCATCACACAGTCAATCATAGTAAGAAGCAATATGCTAAGGCATTATTCACACTAACACTATTGAGAGCTTTTGGGCTATAGTTAAAAGAGGAATGATGGGGCAATTTCACTGGGTTAGCAAAAAATATTTAGAAAAGTATATGGATGAGTTTTGCTGGAGATTTAATAACAAAGAAAATCCAGCTATGTTTAGTAATTTAATTTCAAATTGCGTTTTATAATTATGTCAGATCAATTAAGTAAAGAATACGAATATTACAAATCTCACAAAGAAAAATTGCAAAAAAAATACAATAATCAATTTATTGCATTAAAAAATTGCAAAGTCGTGATAAGTGGAAGCGACAAAGAGAAGGTTGTAAAAGAGATGTTAAGCAAAGGACATAAGCTGGGGGAATTTTTAGTTCATTTAGTTTCTGACGATTCCGAAATCGTGCAAAGATATTATTCAAGAATTTTCTAATCTATGATTGTAGGTCATCAAGCGTTCACCCTAAGACACGATGGGTTGAGCAATGTAATAGTGACTCCAGTTACGATTACAAACATTTATAATAACACTTCTGCTGTTTTTAATGCCGTTTGGGATACTGGAGCTATGAGAACAACAATTAGTCAAAAAGTTGTTGATACTATAGGATGTATAGCCACGGATAAGGCTATGATGATTGGGGTTGGAAGCAAGCCAAAAGAAGTTAATATTTATGATATTAATTTAAAATTGCTTAACAATGTGACTATTCAAAAAATTTCCGTTTTGTCTGCTTCAGAAATTGGAGGATGTGATGTTTTAATAGGAATGGATATTATTACTTTAGGAGATTTGGCTATAACAAATTGTGATAAAAAGACTGTTATGACATTTTCTATTCCTTCTCATAAAACTTTAGATTTTGTTGAAAGAGCTGAGCAACTTAATAAACCTTTATTTAAAAAAGGTATCTTAAAAAAAGTTTAATTTCCTTAATTCTCAAGCCTTAAACCGCATAATTCCGATTAATTTTACTCACAAGAAAAACAAATCAAAACTCTAGTCCCCTTCTCTTTTTCTGACTCAATCTCCATCTTCGCCCCAAGCAACTCAACAAGCTGCTTAACAATAGGCAATCCCAACCCATGAGAGTCAATTGGTTTGTTCAGATTCGATTTATCAATATCTTGTCCCTGACCATTTAACGCCATTTCAATTTCTTGCTTAGTCATTCCAATTCCCTGATCAGTGATAGTGATTTGGATTTGAGAATTTTGATTTTGACTGACCAAGATTTCAACCTTATTACCTTTTGAGCTATATTTAACGGCATTAGTGATCAGATTGATGAGGATCTGCTTGAGCCTAAGAATATCAGTTTTTAATTTTGGTAAATTTTCTGCGATACTAACCTCAAAAGCAATTTGATGATCTGCGATAAAGCTTTGATTGAATACCAATAATTCCTTAATCAAATCCCCAACATCACAATCTTCTGATTTTCCTAAAGTAAATTTGCCTGATTGCATCTGGGCATTGTTTAATAAATCTTCTACATAATGCAAAGCTTCATTGGAATACGGAACAAGCATCCCCATATATTCAGAGATTTCTTTGAGATTAGCATCGGGTTTAATGCCAATGGCTTCTTGTTTTTTTAGATAGGCGTTGATGTTTTCTAAGACGATATTGGCTAAACCTGAAATGCCGCCGAGGTAATTTCGCAGGTCATGGGTTATTTGCGGAAGCAATATTGGGCTGTTCTGATTCATAATGAAACATTATTGAGTATTTAATTAATTGATTCGCCAAAATTATTGAAAAATATAGTTAAATCAAATTAGTTATAATCATTAAGATTAATACTAATATAAATTCATCTTATATGCACTTACCCAAGCAATTTTATTACAAACAAAATCGTCTTCAGCAATTGAGGGGTTTTTACTATGTAGTTCAGAATGGTAGCAACATTTCCAAAGCTGCGTCGATAATGGGTTTAACACAATCTGCCGTTACACTACAAATTCAATCTCTGGAGAGAGATTTAAATATAGCGTTATTTGAAAGATGTGGGAAAAAAATGATAATTACTGATGCTGGCAAGATGTTATATGAATGTGCGGTGCCATATGTTCACGGCGTAGATGATATGTTTAGCAGCTTTTTGAATATTAATGATCAAAAGAAAAATATAACAATAACTCTAGCCGCCAATCACGCGGTTATCTCCTATATTCTGCCCAAATATATCAAAAAATTTAAGGATCACAATGAGGGGTCGAAGTTTGTAATTTGCAATTTATCAAAGGATGAGGCAATCAAAAGATTGGTGAATGGCGAGGTAGATTTTTTTATATATCCAATGTCCCTAAACGACATTCCTCCAGAGCTAGAATTTGTTCCAATTGTCAAATATCAGCCAATATTATTAACCAAAAAAGACCACCCGCTAGCCAATAAGAAAGATTTAACACTATTTGATGTTAGTAAATATGAGTTGGTAAGGATCGATTCTGAATTTATCACCCTACCAATGTTTGAAGAGGTTATTAAATTACACAACATTAAAACCAATATAGAATTTGAAATATCTGATTGGGAAATTCTAAAAAAATTTGTCAATGCCAATATTGGTGTAGCGATAATTTCTAATATCGTGCTTGAAGGTGAGTCTGATGGCAGTTTGATTGGAACAACATTGAGTGATTATTTTCCTGAAATGGTCTATGGGGCTTTGTTTAAAAAAAGAAAATTTTTGAGTGGATTTTCCAAAGATTTTTTTATAATGATAACAACTGAAAAATTATTAGAATCTCAAAATTGATTAACAATGCTTGGTACATTAAAACAAAATTTAAATAGATTAACTCCAGGATTGCACTTTATTTATAAAAGGCATTTTGCTAATAAACTCTCAGCGAATCCACTATCACCAATTTATTACACACCTCTGCAAAGCAATATATCCACAGAAGATATGGGGCGAATTTCTCAAATAATAAATAGAAATAAATCCACTATCTTAAACCTAAAAGAAGCTAAGGTGCTTCAAGTTGCAACAGAAGATATAGAAATATCAGATGATGATAAATTTGGTAGTATTATCCTCGCTTCTGAAGGTGGGTTTAGGGTTAGATATGGTGATTATGGGATTATGCCATCTAGCCTAATAAAACCGCTTGATTTGTTAAATAAAGATTTAGAAATCAAAGAGCAGTTTGGCGTTTTAAATATTAGGAAGCATATTCCATTTTTAATAGAAGCAAAAAATCCAGATCAATATTTAGCTTTAAATATGGCAGAGTTAAGCGAGGTTTATGATTATGAGATAAATAAGAGCAGATTTTCACTCAATGTAGTTTGTGAATTAAAGCCAGAACAAGCAAAACAAATGTCGCTGGCTCTTCAAAATAAAATATTTTATGACAAAAGTAATGAATATTTTTATGAAGAAGTTACATCAAAAGTTTATAAACCAACAATCTATAACAAAAGCAGTGGCACATTGATGAATTTTGCCAATAACGATCCAATGCAAGACAACAAGACTGCTAGCCATTATCACCCCGGTGAGCGAAGCTTAATTATAATTACCACTAACAAACCATCTGGCGTCACATTAAATTTTTGTGGAGTGGCGGAGAATCCTGAACACAGAAAAGATTGTGAACAATATGTAGAATTTCCAAAAAATTCAATGTTGGCTTTAAACTTTCCGCCCTATACTCACCACAAATTTCATGGTGAATTTGACTGTCTGAGTATTCACCCCAGAGAAGGGGCAAATTTGATAGAGGCGGTGCAATCTGGAACATTACCAAAAGGATTTTTGGAAAGTGCCACGGTGTTTTCAAAAACTGATAAGGATTCTGAAAAATGGGATATTTCAAAACCAAATCAAACTAATCAATCAAAAGAAACCGTTCGTTAATCACAATTTATATCAAATGCCAGTAGTTGAAATAGTTGGCTATATTGCCGCAACATTGAGCGTGATTTGCTTTATCCCTCAGGCTATTAAAATTCTTCTCACAAAAGATACCAACGCCATTTCGTTTTGGATGTATTTCTTGTTTTTGTTAAGCGTGATTTTTTGGCTGATTTATGGCTTAATGCTTGGTAGTTTGCCAATTATTTTCAAAAATATTTTTGTAATTATTTTTGCTGGGATCATCTTGGGTCTAAAAATAAAAGATTTAATGAGAAAAAAATAATCATTGAAAATCCTCATCTGTCTTAATCAAGACATTTACTGCATCAAAGCCCTCAATAACCTTCTCCCATTCTTAAATAACCATCAAGTTAAACTTTGCTTTTCAGATGGCATTGGCAAAAAAGCGGAGAATATGGAATTGCAAATTTTGCAAAATATTGAGCAAGATTTGTCAATTAAAAATATTAAATCTGTAGCCAAGCAAGCGGAGGTTGATATTGATTGGAATGGCTTTTTGGAGTTTGAACAAATTAGTCAAAATTATCAAATTTTGGATTTTAAAAAGATCAATCGAGATGGAGTTGATTATTTATCTAGTGTTTGGAAGGTTGATTTGATTATCTCTATTCGCTTTGGGCAAATTTTTAAGGATCCAATAATTTCAATAACAAATTTGCGAATTATCAATCTGCATTCTGGTATTTTGCCAAATTATCGTGGCATTATGCCAACATTCTGGGCAATGAGGAATGGTGATAGTGAGATTGGCACTAGTCTGCATTTTATCCGCGACAACTCAATTGACACTGGTGACATTATTGCAATTACAAAAATACCTGCAAATTATGCTATGCCTTTTGTCTCCAATGTTTTTAGGCTTTATCAGGCTGGCGGAATAGAGGTGATTATTGATGTGGTTGAAAAATTGGAGAATTGCCTGCCAATCAAAGCTATCAGCCAGAATGAGCTATCTGGGCAGTGTTTTGGCAAATATTTTTCCTATCCTAATAAAGATGAAATGAGTGGGTTTGAAAGGTTTTTAACATAGACAGAGTGGACTCAAAATAAACTAGGAAAAACATTATTGGCAGTGCCAGATTTAAAACAAATTTTTAACTTTTTTTAAATCACGCACAAAACTATTAGTCTGTCTGATGATTTTCATTGCATTTGATGCTTATTTGGCTTTGAGTGATTTTTTAAAATCTGCTAAATTTGAATCATTATATTTGCCATCTTTAACCTCTTTAAAAGCTTTTAGAGTGTTTTGATTGGGGCTCTTATTAGCACTAGGCTGAAATGGAAAAGCCTGATCATTAATGGTTTGTTGTAAAAACATTCTGATTGCTTCTGAGGTTTTTAAACCCATAGATAAAAGGACATACTCGGCATGTTTTTTAAGCTCAGAATCAACTCTAACTTGTATGAGTGTATTGGACATAAGATTTTAAAGATTGTAATATGAAAATATTGAAAATATATTGATACTGCATTACAGATTCTATCTTGTCAAGTTGAAGTAAAACCAGGAGAGAATTATAAATTCACCAAAATTTCTAACATCAAAAACAATGATGACGATAAATCAAGATTATAACTCTAAATCTCCTCAAACACCAACCAAATCAAGCAGATAAACCCCTGCTACAATATTATTTTTTTCCGTCTCAACACCAATGAGCTTAAATCTAAACTTCTGATGAAATGAGATTGATTTTTGATTGTTAATTGGCTGGTGGATAATTCTGCAAACTACATATTGATAATTGGATTGTTTTGCTTACTTGATTAACTCTAAAAGCAATGGACTGTTAAAAGAACTAAATTAGAAATGTTGGATTTATCCAACATTTCTAATTTAGTTATTCAGAGGTTCCTTACATCTCTTGCCAAATAAAGCGAACCGCAAATTATAATTCTACAGGGATTTTCTGGATCTAAGTTGACTAAAAAATTTATTGCATCAAATAAATCATCTTCAGCTTTTGCCTCAATAATTTCGCTCTGCAAAATTTTTTCCAATACAATCTCTGCTTGCTCTGGGTTTGGTTCTCCAGCAACTCTTATGGTGCAAATAAAATCAATAATATCTTTAAAAGGTAGAAAAAATTCTGGCTTGGCTTTGTTTTTAGAAAAGCCAGCGATTAAATAATTTCTTTTGGGTTTTTGATTTTCATCTTCAATAATTTTTTCATTAACCCAATCCGATAAAACCTCAAAACCAGCTTGGTTGTGGGCGCCATCAATCCATAATTCATCATTTATTTTTAATAATGGGTGATTTAATTTTTCTAATCTTGATGGCCACTTAACATTTTTTAAACCGTCACTAATATTGCTTTGAGAGATGCTGAAGTTCTGTAAAGTTTTGATTGTGGTAATTGCTAATGAGGCATTTAAATATTGGTGCCAGCCAAGTAGTGCTGGCTTTGGCAAATTGATGAATTCATTATTCAAATATTTAAAGTTAAAAGTTTTATCCAAGTTCACTTCAATCTGAAAATCGCGATCAAAATAAATTAATGGATTAGATATTTCTGAGCTTCTCAGTTTAATTGCGGCAATAACTTGGGGGTTTTGTGGTGCAACAATGCAAGGAATATTTGAGCGCATAATGTGAGATTTTTCACAGGCGATTGCTGATAAATTATTTCCCAAAAATTCTTGATGATCAAAAGAAATGGAGGTTAAAATTGTGGCAATTTTTTTATCGAT
>CAMDOL010000004.1 GCA_945903615.1 Rickettsia typhi
AAGACTAGAACAATATTTGAGTGGCAAAATTGGCTACCACATTTTAAGGGCATCACTGCAAAGATGTTCGGCAGATTTAAACGAATTTGTCAAAGAGAAGCGGGAATTTTCGGATGAGTAGCTTTTTGGAATTGTGGCATTTTCTGATCATATTAAAAATCAGCTTAAGATTTTAAACAAGGAATTGGCTTCAAGATTATTGATATTTGGATCACTCTTAGAGAGCGTCCATAATTCCGTGTCAATTTAAGAGCTAGATTAAAATAAGCGTCAGCTTATTTTAAAACTAGCTAATTTTATCAACTTAAATTGACAATAATTATGACTAGAAAACGTGGGCTTAATCTTGATCAAATTTCAAATTATCAAGATTAAAATCATCAATCAAGAATTTATAACATTTCTCCCATTTTTTTGGTTTTTAAAAGCTCTCTGGCTTTTTGATATTTTTCATCGTGCCAAAAAATTAAACAACCATTACAGCCCTTTCCACAACAACCTTCAGCACCTATGCGTGGAGTTTTTGGAGAAATTTCCAACAACTTTTCTTCCAGAGATGATAAATATTTTTGCCTCTTGCTTTCATATTTATTTGCCGATCCTTCGCCGCCTTCCAGTTTATGAGATTGATTGTGAAGCTCTAAACGATTTTTCTCACTTTCATCCATCGCCTTTTCTTTGCGAATCAGGGTTAAAGGTGGCAATAGTTCTGTTAATTTTTGTTGGTCTTCAAGATGGAATAATGAGAGGGGAATTCTAACTTTTCCTTTTTGCCCAGAATGAACTGCATTGGTTTTGTTGCCATTTTCTGCAGATTCAAATTCATAAATTCGAAGCAGAATTGGCTTTCTTGAAAATGGTGATAAAAACTCCAGAACATCTCCCGACACAATGCGGTTTTTAATTTCAATAATCATATCATCATTTTGCCATTCGATTACCCGAGCGGCATATTCATAAATCGCTGTAGATTTTGTGCTGTCATAATCGTGAGCTAAGTTGGTCAATCTTCCTTCGTGAAAAGCTAGGGTATAACCACGATTTGCAACTGCTTCGAGCTCGTCCATATATTTATCAGCATTCCAACTTTTTGGATCAGCATAATAATCATCAATTGCCATTCGATATGCTCTGGCAACGGTTCCAGCATAATATTCAGTTTTATTTCTTCCTTCAACTTTTAGTGAATTAATTCCAATTTCTAAATATTCGTTGAGTTTTGGCATCAAACACAAATCTTTAGAATTTAGAATATATGAACCTTGCATATCCTCCTCAAAAGGCATCAATTCTCCGGGGCGAATTTCCTCCTCTAAAAAGAAATCGAAGAGATCGCGATTCTGATCAGTAATCTCAATCTCGTGCTCCGTATTATCCTTCAGCTTAATTTTAAGTTTATATCCCCAACGACAGCTATGCGCGCAAGAGCCCTGATTAGCACCGCGTTCAGACATAAAATTTGAAAGCAAGCAACGACCAGAATAAGTCATACACATTGAGCCGTGAACAAAGGCTTCCAATTTTATATTTGGACATTTTTGGCGAATTTCCTTTAATTCTTCAAAACTAACTTCGCGAGCTAGAACAACTAGTTTAGCACCCTGCTCTTCCCAGAATTTTACTGACAACCAAGAACAAACATTTGCCTGAGTTGAAATATGAATCTCTAATTCTGGTGCATGTTGCTTCACAAAGTGCGCCACTCCAGGATCAGCAATAATCAATCCGTCTGGTTTAACTTTTTTTACCGTATCAATATATTCAGGAAGTTTTTCAATATCTTTATTGTGAGAAAACAGGTTTAGAGTCAGATAAACTTTTTTGTTTTTGGAATGAGCATATTCAATTCCTTCAACCAACTCTTCTAAACTAAAAGCTGATTTTGTTCTAAGCGACATATCTGGAGTGCCACAATAGACCGCATCAGCCCCATAAAGAATTGCCGTTTTCAAGCGATCCAGCGATCCAGCTGGGAGAAGAAGTTCTGACTTTTGCATTGAAAAAATTAATTGTTTTTTGAAGAGTTATAAATAAGAATGTGCTTTATACAGATGTTTCTTAAAAAATACAATTAATCAATGCCCCATCAAATAACCATCTTCCTTAAAACCGCCTTTCCAATGTTGCTTGGAATTTTTGCGGTAGTTTTAATTAGTATTCTTTTAATTAGAATTATTCTCAGAATTATTCTTCTTTTTGCCCAAAAAAAATATCACATCATTGTTCAAAAAATTCAATCTAAAAGAGCCGTTAAGGCCGAGAAAGTCTTGCCCAAAGAAGATAGTGAATTGTTTATTGAAAAAGAAGAATTCAACCCAATAATGCCTAAAAAAAACATCGTTGAAAAAATTATTTCTGAAAAAGAGGAAAGAGAAGCGATAGAATTGGCTGAAACCAAAATTGTTGATATAGTCAAGCCCGTTGGATTCTGGACTTCTGTGATTTTAGGACAAAAATTAACCTATTTGATTAGCTCTGCCAAGCTGATGAATGACAATAGTAACAAAGGCTTTTGGGTTAGTATGGTTGAAGCTCAGGAAAGGGCGCAAGGGAGACAAAAAGGGCGCAGTTTATAAGACTCTAAATCAGTCCTAATTTTTTCATCTCAGTTTTAATTCTTTCTTTAGCGGATTCGGAAGGCTCAGTCAGAGGTAAGCGAATTTCCATTTCACACAAACCCATTAATGAAGCGGCATATTTAATTGGAATTGGGTTAGTTTCACAAAACATTGCAGCATGAAGACTGGTGAGTTGATCTTGAATTTTGACTGCAGTTTTATAATCACCGATTTGAGTGGCTTTTTGTAAATCAGCGCAAAGTTTTGGAGCGACATTAGCAGTAACCGAAATAACGCCACATCCACCCATCGCATTGAAGCCAACTGCGGTTGCATCTTCACCAGAAATAATTGAAAAATCTTTACTAACCAATAATTTTAAACTAGCAACTCGATCCAAATCCCCAGTAGCATCTTTGATGCCCACAATATTTTCTAACTTAGCTAATTTTGCCATAGTTTCGTCAAAAATGTTAACCGCTGAACGACCAGGAATATTATAAATAATTAGCGGAATATTACAATTATCGTTAACAGCTTTGAAGTGTTGATATAAGCCTTCCTGAGTTGGTTTGTTGTAATAAGGGGCAACAATTAAACAACCGTCCGCCCCAACTTCCAAAGCATGTTTAGTCATCATAATTGCTTCGGCAGTTGAATTTGAGCCAGTTCCAGCAACAACTTTTATTCTTTTATTGGCAATTTTTATTGCCAAGTCAATTACCAAGTTATGTTCCTCATGGGTTAGTGTTGGTGACTCACCAGTTGTGCCACAAGGCACAATTCCATCAGCACCATTTTTAATTTGAAACTCAATTAATTTTTCAAAAGCCGCCTCGTCAATTTTATCATTTTTAAAAGGGGTAATAAGAGCTGTATATAGACCTGAAAATAACATTTTAAAAAACTTGATTTATTGCTGAATATTTATAAATTTATTGCACTTTTTAAATATTCCTAGATCTTACTTAAATTACAAGCCAAAAAACTAAATAATTCAAATGGATAACTTACTAACCAATTACTTGCCAATTCTGTTGTTTTTTGGGGTCGCCGCTGGGCTTTCTTTAGTCATTTTGGTCATCCCATTTTTTCTGGCAAAAAGACTTCCTGATGCCGAAAAAAACTCTCCTTATGAATGTGGCTTTGAAGGTATCGGCAAAGTTAGAAATGAGTTTGATGTTCAGTTTTATCTAGTTGCAATTTTATTCATAATATTCGACTTAGAAATTGCCTTTTTATTCCCCTTTGCAGTTTCATTGAAAACAATCGGTGTTTTTGGTTTTTGGTCAATGATGGTGTTTTTAACCCTTCTCACCATTGGCTTTGTTTATGAATGGAAAAGAGGAGCATTAGAGTGGAAATAATCAACAATGTTCGTAACAACGAATTAATCAGCCCACTGAATCAAGACGCTATTTTGAACAGTGCCGTTAATGAAATCAAAGATCGTGGCTTTGTTTTGGCAAAATTAGATGATCTAGCCAATTGGGCTAGAACTGGATCACTGTGGCCAATGACTTTTGGCTTAGCTTGTTGCGCAGTTGAAATGATGCAAACCGCCGCTAGCCGTTATGATTTGGATCGTTTTGGGATGGTATTTCGCCCCTCCCCTAGACAATCTGATGTTATGATTGTAGCAGGAACCTTGACCAACAAAATGGCTCCAGCTTTACGCAAAGTTTATGATCAAATGGCTGAACCAAGATATGTAATTTCAATGGGAAGCTGCGCCAATGGCGGTGGTTATTATCACTATTCTTATTCAGTTGTTAGGGGTTGTGATCGTATTGTTCCGGTTGATGTTTATGTTCCGGGCTGTCCACCAACTGCTGAGGCTCTACTTTACGGCGTTTTGCAATTGCAAAGAAAAATTAAAAGAGTTGGAACATTTAGAAGATAATTATGCACGATAAATTAGAACAACAGGCCAATTACATTCAAAAAACTTTTAACGGTAAAATTGCCATTCCACCAATTCAAAACGATAATTTGATTATCTACACTGACAAAGCCGAAATTATCCCCTTTCTTGAATTTTTAAAAACCGATCCAAGCCTATCTTTTAAATTACTTTTAGATATTTTTGGTGCTGATTTTCTTGGCGTTAGAAGCCCTAGATTTGAAGTTATTTATAATTTACTCAGCCTAAAAGTTAACAATCGCATCACCATTAAGGTTGCGGTTGATGATCAAATTTCAATTCCATCAACCTCAAAGATTTTTAGCTCAGCTGGTTGGTTTGAAAGAGAAATTTTTGATATGTATGGAATTGTTTTTGATAATCACCAAGATTTAAGAAGAATCCTTACTGATTATGGATTTGAAGGACACCCGCTCCGTAAAGATTTCCCGCTCACTGGCTATAAAGAAGTTCGTTACGATGAAACCCAAAAGAAAGTTATCTATGAGCCAGTAAAATTAATGCAGGAGTTTCGTAATTTTGATTTTGAATCACCTTGGGAAGGATCTTTACAAAAAACTCAATTAAAATCTCAATTTCCTGGTGATGAAAAAGTTAGCAACTAAAAGAGGTAATTAATATGTCACAAATAAGACTTGCTATGAAATTGTTTTTTGCAGGCCATTTTCCAAAAATTAAACACCACTTTGATTTGGTGCACGACGGTAAAGAAGATTTAATTATTGTTCTGTGGGTTTGGGGTGGAGCCGCATATCTCTCTTCATTTTTTATTAGCAAACTAGTGATTTTTGTAAGCCTTGTATTTATTAAATGGCTTCTTTCTATATTGGTAATCGCCTATTTCGTTTGGCACATAATAATTATTAGAAGGTGCTCTCCAAAAAATCCTCCATTAAGTAAAGAAGAACAGGAGAGACTCAAGAAGGATCGTTTTAAAATATTTTGTCGAAAATTATTCTTGAAAGAACCTTTTACCAAATGGAATCCATCTGTTGTCGCAACGGTTCTTGATATTTATATAATAGTCTATTTTTTAGAATATTTATTAAAATAAATACGCCTTATTTAACTACAAATTTCAGCTATGGAAGATCGATCGAAAACAAAAATTGTAGCCACACCTAAGAATGCCTTGGTCAAAAAAGTAAAAACTCATCACACAATTTCCAATCATATCAATCAGATTCATCATTTTTGTGGTATGATTCTTGGTAAACATAGAAAACCAGCTCTTTTAAACTCCCTCAATAAAGCTATCGATAATTGTCAAAAAAATGACCTGATAACATCAGAAGAAAAAAAGATGGTTAAGAATATCATCAATATTGAAGATACCAAGGTTGGTGATGTAATGACACCAAGAACTGATGTAGTTGCAGTTCAATATGACTCCAGTTTGGAAGATATTAAAAAATTAATTATTGAAAGTGAGCATAGCAGAATTCCGGTTTTCAAGCGCAATCTAGACAATATTGTTGGCTTTATTCACAGTAAGGATTTGGCAAAATTTATTGGTTCAGAAAATGTCACTAGATTAGAAAATTTTAAAATTACTAATATAATTCGTAAAATTTTATATGTTCCTCATTCAATGAGAATCATTGATTTGCTATTAAAAATGCGCTCCTCTCGAGTTCATATCGCAATCGTACTTGATGAATATGGGGGAACCGATGGCTTAGTTTCAATTGAGGATATTGTTGAAGAAATTGTTGGTGAGATTGAAGACGAGCACGACATACCAGATGACAATGTTTATCTTCGCATCAAAAAAATTAGTAACGATATTTTGCAAGTTGGGGGTCGAGTTGAGATTGAAAAAATTTCTGAATTTTTACACCAAAGTTTGTTAATTAGTGATATCGATAGTGATTTTGACACTGTTGGCGGCTTAGTATTTGCAATATTTAAAAAAGTCCCTGAAATTGGTGAGACTTACAAGCACAGCTCTGGATTGATATTGAAAGTTCTTGATGCTGACGCCAGATCAGTCAAGTTGGTAGAAATTTCTCGCTCAGATAAAAAAGATTCATAGCCCATATTAATTACTTCCAAAATCAGATTAATTCTCTAGAATCTGAATTCCTTTTTACCCAAATATTAACCTAAAAAAATAATCAAATTTATGTCAATCAATAAAGTAATTTTAGTTGGAAACGTTGGTAGTGATCCAGAAATCAGAAATACCAATGATGGTCGAGAAATCGCCAGTTTTTCACTTGCAACTAGCGAATCTTGGAAAGATAAAGCAACTGGTGAAAAAAAAGATAAAACTGAATGGCACCGCTTAGTGGTTTTTTCGCAAGGCTTAGTTGGAATTGTCAAGAGCTATGTAAAGAAAGGCTCAAAGCTTTATGTTGAAGGGCAACTTCAAACTAGAAAGTGGACTGATAATAATGGGGTTGAAAAATATACCACTGAAGTTGTTTTGCAGAATTTTAATTCTACTTTGCAAATCTTAGATTCTAACCGCAACAATTCCAGTGGCGGTTCTTCTGGTGGTGGAAACTACGACAATTATGATTCTAGCCCAAAATCTGCTGGCGGCTCTAGCAATAATTCTTCGGCTAAAAATAATAAAAATAATGACGCTGGTGGATTTAATGAGGATCTAGATGATGATATTCCATTCTAAATTCACATCATTCGTCATCCCCAAAGTTGGGATGACGAATATGTTTTATTTAGACAATCCAGAATTCAAATCCCTAATCAAATCCTGAACATTTTCCAGTCCAACCGAAAGCCTACACATCGAATCATTAATTCCGATCTCCGCTCTTTGTTCTGGCGTCATATTGGAGTGAGTGGTGGTGGCAGGATGAGTAATGAGGCTTTTAGCGTCGCCCAGATTATTAGAAATATCAATAATCTTTAAAGCATTCATAAATTTAAATACTTCTTTTTTATCTCCATTCACTTCAAAAGCAATTAATGCTCCACCATTTTCCATTTGCTTTTTAGCAATTTGATATTGCGGATGAGATTTTAAACCCGGATAAATTACCCGTTTAATTTTTGGATGAACTTCTAAAAACTGAGCAATTTTTAAAGCATTTTGACAATGTCTTTCAATTCTTAAGGGGAAAGTTTCTAACGCTTTTAAAATTATCCAAGCATTAAACGGACTTAAGGCTGGGCCAGTATGGCGATGGAATGGTAATAAAATTTCTTTAATAAATTCCTCACTGCCCAAAACTGCTCCGCCCAAACATCTTCCCTGCCCGTCCATATGCTTAGTGGTTGAATAAACCACAATATCTGCACCAAGCTCCAAAGGTTTTTGGATTAATGCTGAGGCAAAAATATTATCAACAATCAGCTTGGTATTATTCTTTTTGCATAAATCAGCAACGGCTTTGATATCAACCAGATCTAGATTTGGATTTGAAGGAGTTTCAATAAAAACTAATTTTGTATTAGCTTTGAAAGCCTTTTTAAATTCATCAACATTAGTGCCATCGACTAAAGTCACATCAATGCCATAGTTTGGTAAAATTTTTGTAGCAATATAAAAGCACGAGCCAAACAAAGCACGAGAAGCAATAAAATGATTGCCAGTTTTAATTTGGCACATAATTGATCCAAACACCGCAGCCATTCCGCTTGCCATCACACAAGCTGCCGGAGCATTTTCCAGTAGACACAAACGATCTTCCAGCATTTTTAAAGTTGGGTTTAAATAACGCGAATAAACAAACCCAGGCTCTTCACCATTAAAGCGATTCTCAGCAGTTTGGGCAGAATTATAAGTAAATCCAGAATTCATAAAAATGGCTTCTGAAGTCTCGCCAAAATTAGAACGCAAAGTTCCACCGCGAATCATTTTAGTTTCTAGGGCAGTTTTTGCAAAATTGATTTCTTTATTTTTATAGTTCGACATATCGTTAGTGATTATTATTTGGACTTATTCCTAGTTTTTGAAACATTTCCTCGGTGTCTTCTTTTAAAAATTCCAACTTAACACGAGTAGTTCCTTTATCCCTAAAGCCAAGTTCCGTTGCGGCTTTTTCCGAAACATCAACAATTCTCTTTTTTGAAAAAGGGCCACGATCATTAACGCGTACCTTAACTGTTTTTCCATTGTCCAAATTGGTAATTCTAACCATTGAAGGTAAGGGCAAAGTTCGATGAGCGGCAGTCATATCATTCTTGTGATAAACCTCGCCATTGGCAGTTTTTTTACCATGAAAATCATCGCCATACCAAGAGGCTATTCCCACCTCTTCAAAAGCGTCGTATTCTTGAGGTTGATAAGTTTGACCAAAAACTTCATATGGATTACCAATTTTATATTTACCAATGTAAGTTCCATCATCAGCAATATAGCTATTAGAAATTTCTTGTTCATTGCTTATCACGCCAGACTCTTCGTTATTATCTTTGAGGGAATATCTTTTTTTACCGCCCAAACCAATGTGAGATAATTCAGTTGGTGGCGAATGCTTTATGGATAATTGTTTAGAATTATTTTTTTCTAAGTGTGAAAATTTATTATTCCGAGTTTTTTTATTATAGTTAGTTTCGTTACCGCAAGAACCTAGCAACAAAATTGCTAACGAAAACACTGAGCATATTTTTTTCATTAACTATTAATTGATTAATAGGAATTAGTATCGTGGGCAAGCACTGGATTGCTTTGATTGACAAATAATTTAGAATTCTTATTTAAAATTAGTTGCGGCTCAGTTGCAAGTCTAATTTCATTTTTAGTCATCAAAAACAAACCATATTCAGCAAAAAAATTAGCAAATATTTTATTACCAATGAAGTTATCAAGTTTGCGGTTATTGGTTAGATAAGTTCTGTGTTTTACTACAAAATTCATCTTCACACACAATTGTTCAAAATCCTTGATCGAACAAAAATGAATATTTGGCGTATCATACCATTGATAAGGAATGGTTTTACTAACCGGCATTTTACCTTTTAAACTTAGATAAAAACGATTTTTATAATGGGCAAAATTTGGAAAAGAAATGATAGCAAACTTAGCAATTCTAAGCATTTGACGAACTATTTCGTCAGGGTTTCTGGTAGCTTGTAGGGTTTGACTCAAGATTGCATAATCAAAACTGTTATCCGGATAATAAACTAGATCATTTTCAGCGTTACCTTGCATAACTGAAATGCCCTTTGCCAAAGCCAAACTAACATCGGACTGAACAATTTCTAAACCACGACAATCAACTTCCTTATTGGCTTTTAGATGCTGCAACAAATCGCCATTGCCACAACCAATATCCAAAACTTTAGATTTTTCTTTAATTAAACTCGCAATAATTTCTAGATCAAAACGAATATTGGTTTTTTTAATGGCACTGCCGATAAATTGTTGGTTTTGCATTTCTAATTTAGAAATTATTTACTTCTTTTTAAAGAAACTGAAAAGTCCACCAATTAAAGAGCTGGATTCTTTTTTATTATTGATCTGACTTTTTTTATTATTGCGAGAATGAAGGTCGTTATTATGATCATTACCTTTTCGATCACGATTTCTATTACGATCACGATTGTTTTTTCGGTTATTTTTATTATAACGCTCACCTTGCTGTTGAGATTCTTTTTTAATTTCTTCTCCCTCAACTTCTTCAGAGATTTCGTCTAAAAAGTTTCTTTCAATTCCCAGTTTATTAACTTTTCCAGTCGAAACTTCCATTTCTAATTCTCTTTTTTCTTCGTCAGATAAACCTTTTTTCTTTTTGATAGAAAAGCCGTTAATTCCAGCATTTTCATCAGCATGTAAGAAAATGTGAATATCATAACTTTTCTCAGTCGCATTTATTTCGTTGCGTTTATAGTTCAAAATATAAGCCATAACTTCGCTAGATGTATAAACGTGGATTGCGCCCGCTTGACGATCGGCACAGCTGTGACGAATTGCTCTTAAAATGCTCACCGCAACAATTTCAACTGAACGGACATAACCAGTTCCATTGCAATGCTCACAAGGATCAGTAATGGTTTCAAAAAAGCTTGCGCCTAAACGTTGGCGAGACATTTCCATTAAACCAAAAATGCTAATTCTGCCCAATTGAATTCGAGCTCGATCATTGTGAAGCGAGTCTCTTAAAGCACGCTCAACATTTCTTCTGTGTCTTTGATCGTACATATCGATAAAATCGATAACTACTAAACCAGCTAAATCGCGTAGTTTTAATTGACGAGCAATTTCACGAACCGCCTCAACATTGGTAGCGTAAGCAGTTTCTTCAACGCCAATTTCACGATTAGCACGACCAGAGTTAACGTCAATAGCAACCAATGCTTCAGTATGATCAATAACAATTGAGCCACCAGACGGTAATGAAACTTGCTTCTCATAAAGCAGACTGATTTGTTGCTCAACTTTATATTTATTAAAAATTGGCACCCTTTCGTCGTGCAATTTCACATTAGCAACTCTTTCAGGCATAGTGAGTTTGACAAAATTAATTACCGCGTCAAAAGCTTCTTTACCTTCAATAGTTACCTCATTAACTGCGTCATTATAAACATCGCGAATACATTTTTTGATGATATCGTCTTCAGCATGGATGAATGATGGAGCGTTGGAAGCGATGGCAGTTTCTCTGATGCTGTTCCAAACTCGCGCAAGATAGTCGTAGTCTCTTCTAATATCTTCAGGTTTTTTACCAACACCGGCAGTTCTAATGATAACTGATTTTTCAACCGGAACGCTGATCTCTTCCAAAATAGTGCGTAAAATTTTGCGGTCACGAAAATTATCAACTTTTTTAGAAACACCGCCTTTGTTAGCAGTATTAGCCATCAAGACGCAGTATTTTCCAGCCAAAGAAATATAGGTGGTCATTGAGGCGCCTTTATTGCCTCTTTCCTCTTTTAAGACTTGCACCAAGATTACTTGTCCAGGTTTAATAACATCTTGAATGTTATATCTTTTATAAAAATTTCCAGAGTTAGCTGAGCCCAAATCGGTTTCGTCTTCAACCGCAAAAGAACCTACGGTAACTTCACCTTGCGAATCTTCATTGTTGGCTTGATTGCCACTACTGTAAGAGGTAGGAATGTTTTCTTCAGCTTCTTCTTGTTTAGCTTTATCTGCAGATTCTTTAGTTAAATCTTTGATTTTTTGTCTTTCAGCTTCAGAGAGTTGGTAATAATCTGGATGGATATCGGAAAATGGCAAAAAGCCGTGACGATCAGAACCATAATCAACAAAAGCAGCCTGCAAGGATGCTTCTACTCTGGTGACTTTGGCTAAATATATATTTCCTTTGATTTGCTTGATAGCAAGAGCTTCACGATCGAAGTCTTGTAGAATGCCGTTTTCAAGAACGGCAACGCGAGTCTCTTCTTTGTGAGCTGCATCGATTAAAATAGTTTTGTTCATAATCCTTATTAAAAGTTAAAGTTAATAAGGACAATTTAAAGTTTGAATTAGTTTTATACAGAAAATAACCTAGGCACAAAGTTCTTTAAAAATGAATCGCGTTCTTTAATCATGGTGCCAAAGCAATGTTTAGGGGCAACCCCAAATGATCGACCAAATGATTGTTGATAAATTTCTGTTTTATAATTTTTTACTTTTTTTATGAACACAAGAACTAAAGTCAACAATTTCTTGTTGATTTTAAGCTGTTTCGCCAAAAATTTTTGCCAAATTTGGTTCATAAAATGCTAAATTGTCCTCGTGAATTTTTGATAAGCTCTATAAATCTTGAACTAGTCAGCTTTGAAAACTTAATGTCTCTGTAAGAGCATTTAAAAAATCTTGCCAACTATAGTCGTTGAATATAATTTTTCTAGTGGTTTTTTAGACAAGATTTTATCCAATCAAAACATAGGTTGTGATCCATTTCTAATCGATAATATAATAATTTGCGGAACTTGGTAGGAGTGATTTTGAATGACAATCTCTTCAACTTTTTTATAAAGATTAGTTTTGTCTTTAAGGAACCTCTGAACAACTAAAAATTGATATTTCTGAGGATTTTTTGAGTAGAATTTTGGCAATTTTCTGTGCCTCAACTTTGTTTTTGCGGGTCGTTTTAATTACACAATATTTGTCCATAAATTATGTCGATAAAAATTTTTGCTCATCGTGGTTTAGTTGCTAAAAATATCAAGGAAAACACTTTAGAAGCCTTTCAAAATGCCTATAAAAACAATTTCCGCGCTTTTGAGTTTGATATTTGGTATTTAAAAAACCAACTGGTTTTAAAGCATAATCGTCCAAATAATTTAAAAAATTTGACTAAATTAAAAGATTTTTTTACTACATTTCAAAACAAGGTTGAGTATTGGTTAGATTTTAAAAATTTGCACTTAAAAAATTGTGATGCCGCAATCAAAGAGGTTAAAAAAATTATTGATGATTTAAAAATAAAACCACAAAAACTTTATTTTGCGCCTTTTATTAATGATTTAAAAAAAGCAGAAAATATTTATCAAACCATTCATAAATATTTTGGTAAGGATGCTCAAATTATTGCGGTTATAGAAAAATTAAACCCAAAAGATTACAATAAATTTTATCAAGAACTTAAGGAAGCCAATATTTACGGTCTTTCCATCTATCATAAAAATATCAACTTGGGGTTTAAAAATATTTTCCACGATATTAAAGTTTTTGCTTGGACGGTTGATGATCAGAAAACTTTAAATTTTTTAGAGCAAGCCAGAGTTGAAAATATTGCCAGTAATAAATTAATTCCCACTAAATGAGACTAAAGGAAGATCACCACGGTCATAGAAAAAGAGTAAAAGACAAATTTCTTAAAGATTCATCAAATTTTGCTGATTATGAGTTGCTGGAACTTTTGTTATTCTCGAGTCATTCTCGCAAAGACGTTAAACAATTGGCAAAAAAATTATTAGCTGAGTTTGGTTCGATCAATTCAATTCTAAAAGCCAATAGTAAATCTCTGAGGAGTTTTCCTGATATCAATGACAATGTCTTAGTTTCGCTAAAATTAATCAAAGAAATTATGGCTCACTCGTCAAAACAACAAATGATTGACAAGCCAATAATTGCGAGCTGGAAACAACTTTGTGATTATTGTCAAATTGTCTTGGCAAATCTTCAAGAAGAGCAATTTCGTGTTTTATTTTTAGATAAAAATAATCATTTAATTGTAGATGAACTTATAAAAAAAGGGGAAATTGAAAATGTAGACATTGATATTAAAACTATAGTTAAAAAATCGCTTAATTTTTTTGCCACATCAATAATTTTATTGCACAACCACCCAAGCCTAGATTGCCAGCCATCTCTCAACGATATTGCCAACACCAAAATAATATCAAACACCCTTCAAGATATTGGAATTAAAGTTTATGATCACTTGATTGTTGATAAGGATGGTCAAATTTTTAGCTTTAAAAATGAAGGTCTCCTCTAGACACTGTTAGACACTGTTAGCTAATTAATTTTATCTCATATTTCGCCCTATTTTTGCTCTTTTTTTCTTAAATTTTTTTAAAATATTCCTGATATTACAAAAAAATTTAAGAAAAAATCACTAAAAATATGCCAAAATCTAAGGCAAAATTAATAAGGCAAAATTAATTAGCTAACAGTGTCTAGCTAATTATATTTCACAGTTTCTTAATCAGTAACGAGGCTAATCAATCAATTGATTCAAAATTTTTCTATCAATCGCGCCGCGCCAATAATAAATCACTCGACCTTTCCTATCCACCAAGAAACTCTCTGGCGTGCCACTCACCGATAATAATTTAGAAAAAATTCCTTTATTGTCAGTGCCAATTTTTAAATAAGGATTACCGTTTTTTGCTAAATAATCTTTGGTGTTTTCATTAATATCACGCCAAGCAACTCCATAAATATTAATTTTATTTTCTCGGGCGATCTCCATCAATAAAATATGCTCAACAACACAGCTGACACACCACGAAGCAAAGACATTGATTAAAGAATATTTACCTTGCAAATCCTGATTGGAGAAACTTTCTGATGATTTATTGAGTTCTGGCAAAGAAAATTGTGGAACGATAATTTGTTCTCCAAATTCTAATTTAGCGGCAATTGAGCTGCTTTTATTGTGCTGATAAAGCACTACTAAACCGGTGGTGATAATTAATAAGAGAATTAAAAATGGTGAGATTAAAAGCAATTTTTTCATAAATTAAAAAACTGCCCCAATAAACCCAGCAACAGTTTCTTTCAAAGCTTCGTTGTTGATTAAAAAAGAATCATGACCTGCGCCACCAACAATTTCTAGAAAGCTCACATCAACTCCAGAAATCGCCAAAGCTTGAGTGAGTTTTTTTGATTCTGCCGTTGGAAACAACCAATCATCAGAAAAAGAAATTACGCAGAATTTAGATTTAATATTTTTAAAGGCTTCACTTAAAACACCATTATTCTCAGCTTCTAAATCAAAATAGTCCAAAGCTTTAGTGATATAAATATAACAATTTGGATCAAAGCGATTAGCGAAGCTGCTGCCTTGATGGCGTAAATAACTTTCAATTTGAAAATCATCATCAAGGTTAAAAGAAAAACTGTCTTTATTTTGCAAATTGCGGCCAAACTTTTTATGCAGAGCCTCTTCGGATAAATAAGTAATATTTGCCGCCATTCTTGCTACCGCCAAACCTTTGCTGGGATATTTTTTCTCAAGCAAATATTTTCCTCCGCACCAATCTGGATCAGCCATAATTGCTTGTCGCGATACTTCATTAAAGGCAATATTTTGCGTGCTGTAACGATAAGAAGTGGCAATTGGCACAATAGCTTTAGAAAATTCCGGATAAGAAACTGCCCATTGCAGAGCTTGAAAACCACCCATTGAGCCGCCAACAACCGCTAATAACTTTTTAATTTCCAAATAATCAATCAATAATTTTTGAGCGTTAACAATATCAGTAATGGTTATGATTGGAAAATCTAAAGCATAAGGCTGATTAGTTTTAGGATTAATTTCTTTAGGAGAAAAAGAGCCCAAACAACCACCAATCACATTCGAACAAATCACAAAATATTTATCCGTATCAATTGGCTTGCCACTTCCGACCATAGAATTCCACCAACCATCTTTGCCGGTAATTGGGTTAGCTGATGCAACATATTGATCTCCAGTCAAAGCGTGGCAAACTAAAATGGCGTTAGATTTATCAACATTTAATTTACCATAGGTTTGATAAGCTAAATTAAAGTTAGAAATTTCTGCACCACAAACCAGCTTCAAAGGCTTATCTTTTGCAAGAACAATAATTTCACCAACTTCAATTTCTTTGTAATCTGGACCAAAAACTGATTTTATTTGCATTTTTTTCAATGATTTTTTAAACGACCTAATTTAGATTAGCTATCTGATGCCAACAAACAAATTAATGAATGCCGGACAATAACAAAGACAATCAATTATTACAACTGAGGAGTAAAATTGATAATATTGACAATAATCTAATCAACCTTTTAAACCAAAGGATGGAGGTGATTAGAGAAGTTGGTGTGTATAAAAAAAGTATCAATGAAAACTTTTTTATTAAATCAGCCAGAGAAGTAGATATGATTAAACATCTACTGACTAAAGCCGATCAATCAATTCCCAAATCTACCATCGTTAGCATTTGGCGTAAAATTATAACTTCCGCGAATGTTCTTGAGCAAAAACTTAATATCGCCGTTCACAACCCTGATAAAATTATCGATTATCAATATTTGATTCGTGAATATTATGGAGATTTTGTTCCACTAATTTTTCACGATAGCACCAGCCATATCATTGCTGAGATTGAAAAAAGAGAATGTCAAATTGGTATTTTCGCTTTACCGATTAAAGGACAAAACAAAATTGAAAATTGGTGGATAAATTTAGCCAACAATCAAAGCGGTATAAAAGTTTTTGCTCGAATTCCATTGATTGGAAATTCGCCATATCAATTAGTTGCGGTTGCCATCAAACCCCCAGAAAAATCCAATGATGACCAAACTCTTTTAACCATTGAGGTGAGTAACGAATATTCTAGCTATCAAGTTGATGAGGCTTTAAACATCACCAAGCTAAAATTTAAAATTTTACAATCCACCAAACTCGATCAAATTCAAAATGTTAATTTTTATTTGATTGAAATTGATGGGTTTTTTGAAGAGAAAAGCCCAGAAATTTTAAAATTTGCACAAAGCCAAATTAAGCCTTTCATCAAAGTTCTTGGACATTTCGCAAAACCAATTTTTTAGATCAATTATTTAATTTTCTAATGAGCAAAAAAACTGCAGTAATTTTATTTAATTTAGGTGGCCCTGATAAATTGGAATCAGTAAAAGGCTTTTTGTTTAACCTATTTAATGACAAAGCAATCATTGGACTGCCACAACCTTTCCGCTTTTTACTTGCCAAATTAATTTCATCGAGGCGCAATAAAAAGGCTCAGGAAATTTATGCTCAAATTGGTGGCAAATCTCCGATTCTAGAAACCACTAACGCTCAGGCTGAGGGTTTAGAAAAAGAACTTTCTTATTTGGGAAATTTTAAAGTTTTTGTGGCAATGCGTTACTGGCATCCGCTATCAAAAGATGTAGTCAAAAAAGTTAAAGAATATGAGCCAGATGAGATTATTTTATTGCCACTTTATCCGCAATTTTCAACGACCACAACTGAATCTTCGTTTAAAGATTTTTATCAAAAATTAGTGAAAGAAAAAATTTCTGCACCAGTAAAATATATTTGCTGTTATCCCACCAACCCACAATTTATTTCATCTCATTGCCGTTTAATTGCTGGAGCAATTACCAAAACTAAATCCGCTGGCTTTAATAATTTTCGTATTCTCTTTTCTGCGCACGGACTTCCTCAAAAAATAATTGATATGGGAGATCCCTATTGTGAGCAGGTGAAAGCTAGTGTTAACGCAATTATAAATGAGCTTGATGAAAAAGATTTGGATTATAAAGTTTGCTATCAATCAAAAGTTGGGCCTTTGGAGTGGACAAAACCTTCGCTAGAATTTGAAATCAATCGCGCCGCTTTAGATTGCAAAGCAGTTATAATTGTTCCAATCGCTTTTGTCTCGGATCACTCTGAAACTTTGGTAGAGCTGGATATCGAATATAAAGAATTGGCTCACAAATTTAACATTCCTTTTTATCTGCGAGTCGCCGCCTTGAATGTTGATGGCTATTTTATTAAATCCTTGGTAGATCTGTGCCGCAGAACTTCAACAGTTGATTTTAGCTGCAATGGTGGAAATTTTGGAGCAAGAATTTGTCCAAAGAATTTTAAGAAATGCATCAATCCAAATCCAACAAATGAAAATTAAAACTGATATTATAATTGCTGAAAAACTTTGGAAAAATGATCTCAATATTTCTAAAAAAATTAAATCTCTAATCAAAAAAATTATTCCCCAAACCTCTTTGGCCGAACTCAAAACAGCAATAGAAATTTCAATTCTCTTAACTAATGATACGCAAATTCAAGAGTTAAATAAAAATTATCGCCACAAAAATAAACCAACTAATGTTTTATCTTTTCCACTTTTAGATAGCAAAAAAATTAAGAATGGCGATTTAAAGAAGTTGAACTTAAGCTCAGATTATCTAGCTTTGGGAGACATTGCCATTTCTTATCAAACTGTTTTAAAAGAATCGGATGAACAAAATAAAACTTTTGAAAATCATTTGACTCATCTAATTATTCACAGCCTATTGCATCTGATCGGATTTGATCACGAACAAGAAAGAATGGCAAAGATTATGGAAGATTTGGAGGTAAAAATTTTAAAAACACTGCAGATTAAAAATCCTTATTAGCCCAGTTTTTGGCAACCTTTAAACAATCATCGCTAGTTTGCTGTGCAAAATCTGGCAGTTTGTCTTCCATCTTTTTATTGCACTGATAAATAAAGCGCTCTCTTAATTTTAGAAGTTCAACTCGACTATATAATTTTTCTTTGGCTTTCCTCTCATCGTCATTACCGCTTCCTACATCACGACCAATATTTTTAGAAACACCTCTGTCTCCTTCCAAGTAAAGCAGAGTGGCATTATTCTCTTGGTTAACTTCATCGCCACGATCTTTTTTAATATCAGATTTCAACTTCTCAATCTCCCCAGAAGATTTGTCTTTTGCCAAAGCATAATTATCTGGAAATTGCACAAATGCTTGTTGTTGGCAATAAATTTTATCCTGCAATTCTTTTTTGACTTGCAAAGAGTGGACATTGGCAAGGCATTGGGCTGATTGATCCGTTGCTGACGAACATCTTTTAAAATCATCACTATTAATATTTAGACCCACACAATTTGGATATTTTTGCATCACACCAGTCACCATCAAAGCTTCTTTGCTGCTGTTGCGGCTATCCTCCGCGATTTTGAGATATTCGTCAGCACGCTCTTTTGGTAAGGATGTCAATTCAAAAGCGTTGGTAATTCTGGGCGCAGGAGGAATTCGAGCGACAATCAAATTTTGCCGACAACGATAATAATCGTCACCTAACTCACCAACACCAAAACTTTGCCCCATCACTAAACATTTTTTATGATCTGAAAGCTCAATATCATCTTCTATTTTTGCTAGAGCAGAATATTTGGCGCGGCTTAAATTTTTTAAAATCTCCTCGCTGATTCTGTCAATTGCCGCATTGCTTCTTATTGCATCAGGAGTGATTGCGTGGTTGATTTTTCTATCTTGAACCAAATTATAACGACAACGCCAATACATCTCAGTGATAATTTCATCCCAGTCGCCATAATCCAAACCTTGAGAAACGCACCTTTGATGATCTTGTCTTTCGATAATTCTTAATTTGGATTGATAAGTAAAAAGATATGACTCAGATGTGTTGCACGAGAGAAGAAGAAGGAAAAGTAAGGAGTAAAATGTTAGGTTTTTTAATCGATTGATCACTGTGTTAAAATAAATTTAAAACCCAATAGTATTATTTTTGTAGATTTTGCCTGTCACCATTCTTGATGTGTCGGGATGGTGACACATCAAGAATGGTGACAGGCAAAATTACATTCAGTAAATTATAATCCCCAATCTACGGACTTGATTTGAATATATCTACCAATTTCCTTAGCAAACATATGAGGCATAAATGGCTTAGCAATGTAGTTATCGCAACCAGATTCAGAAACAATTTGCTTTTTATCTTCTTCGCTTGAAAGAGCGGTAATAACAATAACTGGAATATGCTTTAATTCTGGATCGCTCTTCATAGCTTTGCAAATATCAATACCAGAACTATCTGGCAATTTGATATCAAGTATTACTAAATTTGGCTTCTCTTTTTTAACAATCTCAATCGCTCCATTACCTTCATAAACTTGAATTGTATCGTGACCGAGCTGCTTGATAATCATATCAGCTATTTTCTGATTCAATTGGTTATCTTCAATAATCATTACCTTTTTAGGTTCAATTTGTTCACTCATAGTTGTTTAATGGTTAAATTAATAATTTAATTTTTTAAAAAAAGTCGCCAAACACTAATATTCACAATATTTTCTGTCAATAAAATTAGCAAAACTGTCTCAATTTAAGACGCTACACAATCTCGCCAATCAAACTGCTGGGGCGAGATTTGACAATTTTTACATTAATTAATTTTCCTAAGTATTTTTCCTCAACATCATCAATAACTACCGATTGCAAATAAGGACTTTTGCCAATTATTTGTCCTTTAGATTTTTCTTTGGCAATATTTGGTTTTCTATCAAATAAAACCGGGAAAATTTGTCCTTCAAACTGTTGATTATACTTGCTCTGCTCTTGATGCAAAAGATTTTGCAACTCTTGCAATCTAGCATCTTTAACCTCTTCGTCAATTTGATTTATCGCATCTGATGCCGGCGTTCCTGGTCGTGGAGAATATTTAAAAGAATAACACTGAGAAAAACCAACTTGCCTAACCAAATCTAAAGTATCTTGAAAATCTTGATCAGTTTCCCTAGGAAAACCAACAATAAAATCTGAAGACAAACCAATGTCTGGTCTAGCTTTGCGTAGTTTTTCAATCACCTTTAAATAATCTTGTCTAGTATGTTTTCGGTTCATCGCTTTTAGAATATTGTTTGAACCCGATTGCACCGGCAAATGCAAAAACGGCATCAACTTTTCAACTTCTGCGTGCGCCGCAATCAAATCATCATCCATATCGCGCGGATGTGATGTGGTATATCTAATTCTTTTAATTTGAGGGATCTCAGCAATTTTTCTGATTAATTTGGCAAGATTAAAATTGTTACCATTTTTATCAACGCCGTGATAAGCATTAACATTTTGCCCAAGCAAATAAATTTCCATCGCACCTCGATTAGCAAGGTTTAAAGCCTCCTTACAAACTTGCTCAACTGATCTGGAAAACTCGGCGCCACGAGTGTAAGGAACAACACAGAAAGTGCAAAATTTATCACAACCTTCTTGGATCGATAAAAAGCTGCTAACTTGGCTTTTCTCTTCACTTTCTTTTAAAACATCAAATTTATTATTTGGCTTAAAATCCAAATCAATCTGACGACTTTTATCGCGTAAAACTTTTCCAACTAAATCTGGCAAGGTTTGATAGCTTTCTGGCCCTACGATAATATCAGTCACCGGTGCTCTTTTAAAAATTTCCTCACCTTCAGCCTGCCCTACACAACCAGCAACAGCAACGATCATTTGCTTACCTTGTTTTTTTAATTTGTCTTTGTGTTTTTTAATTCGGCCCAGATCGCAATATAATTTTTCTGCTGCTTTTTCACGAATGTGACAAGTATTAATAATAACCATATCAGCATCATCTGGCTCGCTGACATTTTGATAGCCAACCGCAGTCATCAAATCTTGCATACGATCAGAATCGTAGACATTCATCTGGCAGCCATAAGTTTTTATATATAATTTTTTTGGTTGCGAAGTTACTTTTTCCATCCAGTTAGAATAATGATTTCAAAGGTTGCGAGGTATTGATTATTGTGGCGGCAATATAGTTTTTGATATAAATTTGTCAAATCAAATAAAAAGTTTTTAGTCATAAATTTGCGGCTGCGATCATTCAAAATATTAGTCTCGCCCATATTTTTTAAATCCTCGAGCAATTTTCTTGGATGAGAATATTCGACTTCAAAACGATGTTTTTCAGCAACAACATCAACAAATTCAGCTTTTTGCAGCAATATTCCAGCCATTTTTACATCGACATTGGGAGCAATTCTTGGTGAAATTCCATTATAAAATTTTTGCTCGGTTTGCAAAAAAACTTCTTTTAGTTCTTTCAAATTTTCTTCACCAAAAAAACTGGCGATGAACATTCCTCTTGGTTTTAACAGCTTTCTAATTGAAATTAAATTTTGCGGAATATCATTAATAAAATGCAAATTCAAGTTGCTGATTATCAAATCAAATGATTGTTCTTTAAAACACAAATTCTCATCGTCCATTACTAAATCAGGCACAAATCCAATTGCCAAATCAGAGCGAATTAAAAGCTGGGAATTTATTTTTTTACCAAACTCACCTGATCTTGCGCCAATTTCCAGAACATTGGCAAAATTTCTTTTGCAATCCAAAATGGTTTGCGTGATTATTTGCGAGGTCTCTTGATGAATAAAATCCGCCTCAAGAAATTTGTTTAAAACCCGATTGCGATTTTGTTTAAGAAGTTTGCGATTAAAAAGTGCCACGTAAAAAAATTATGATAAAAAAATTAGCTGAGAAGTTTCTGAATATCATTTTCCCCAAGAGCTGCCTAATCTGCAACAAAATAATTTCTGGCGGAAGTTTTTGTGTAGAAGATTGGAATAAACTACATTTCTTACAAAAACCAGCTTGCAATATTTGCTTTCAGCCTTTTGAATTCAAGGTTGATGATGAAATGCTTTGTGGCAAATGTCTACAAAAACGCCCAGAATATTTTAAAGCTTTGGCGGTTTTAAATTATGACGAAACCAGCAAAGCCTTAGTCACTAAATTTAAATATTTTGATCAAACTAATTTGGCAAAATATTTTTCTGAATTGATGTTTAAGCAAGCTAAAGAGATTATTCCTGATATTGATTTTATTACTCCAATTCCACTTCATAAGTTTAGAATTATCAAAAGAAAATATAACCAAGGTGCGCTTTTGGCAAAAAATATCGGACGGTTTGCCAATACAAAAGTAATATTAGATTTATTAATTAGAACCAAGAATAACAAGCCTCAAGCTAGTTTAAATCAAATAATGAGAAGAAAAAATGTAGCAGGAATTTTTAAAGTGAGAGAAAAATATTGTGACGAAATTAAGAAAAAAAATATTTTACTAATTGATGATGTTATCACAACCGGAGCAACAGTTGAGAGTTGTTGTAAAGCTTTAAAAAAAGCTGGAGCCACAAGAATTTATATTCTCACTCTTGCCAAAACAACTATGGATTAAGCCTGTATTATAACAATTTTCATTTTAAAAATTGCAAAAGCTAAACTGGTATTAGTTAAAAAATTATCTCAATTAAATGGCGACTTCAAAATATTTAATACATTTTAAAGTCGCCATTTTTTTAACTAAATTTACTTTGTAAATAAAATTCTAAATATCTGCATAACATTTCTTTTCTTTTTTTGCACCCGGATGCGTAACCGCGCCAAATCTTGCCGAACCGACTGTTTGAGTATATTTCCACAAGGTTCCGGTTGTATAATCAGTTTCTCTTGATTTCCATTCTAGACGGCGAGCTTCTAATTGAGCTTCCGACAAATCCACATCAATAGTTCCGTTCACCGCATCAAGAATTATTTTGTCGCCGTTTTGAAGAAGGGCGATAAGCCCTCCAACAGCGGCTTCTGGGTTAATGTGTCCAACACAAAATCCACGAGTTCCGCCAGAAAATCTGCCATCAGTAATCAGCGCAACTTTGTCGCCCATTCCTTGACCATAAATTGCCGCTGTGGTTGCAAGCATTTCACGCATTCCTGGTCCGCCTTTTGGGCCTTCGTATCTGATGACCAAGACATCACCTGCTTTATATTGCTTATTTTCAACTGCTTTGAAGCAATCTTCTTCATTATCAAAACAAAGTGCAGTTCCGGTAAATTTCAGCTGTTCTTTTTTCATTCCTGCAACTTTTACAATTGCACCATCAATTGCTAAATTGCCTTTAAGCACAACAACTCCACCAGTTGGTGAAAGTGGTTTTTCTGGTTTATAAACTACATCTTGGTTCTCATTAAACTTCACATCTTTTAAATTTTCTGCCATAGTTTTGCCAGTCACCGTCATACAATCTCCATGAATAAACCCAGCATCAAACAAAACTTTTAGAATCATTTGCACACCACCAGCCTCATATAAATCTTTAGCGACATATTTTCCACCCGGTTTCATATCGGCAATGTAAGGAGTTTTTTTGAAAATTTCTCCAACAGCGAAGATGTCAAAATCAATCCCACATTCATTGGCAATTGCTGGTAGATGAAGAGCGGCATTGGTTGAGCCACCAGTTGCGGCAACAATTGTTGCGGCGTTTTCTAGAGCTTTAAGAGTGACAATATCTCGTGGACGAATATTATTTTTGATTAACTCCACAACTGCTTTTCCTGATTCATAAGCATATTCATCACGCGATTGATAAGGCGCTGGCGCACCGCTTGAGCCAGGAAGTGCCAAGCCAATTGCCTCACTAACGCAAGCCATCGTATTTGCTGTAAATTGCCCGCCGCAAGCTCCGGCACTTGGGCAAGCAACTTTGGATAAAGCGCGCAAATCATCCGCCGTCATTTTCCCCGCATCAAACTGCCCAACCGCTTCAAATACATCAACAATCGTCACATCTTTACCTTTGAATTTGCCAGGTAAAATTGATCCGCCATACATAAAAACAGAAGGAACATTAAGCCTACACATCGCCATCATCATTGCTGGCAAAGATTTATCACAACCCGCCAAACCAACAAGTGCGTCATAACAATGTCCACGAACCGTCACTTCAATTGAATCAGCAATAACCTCTCTGGAAACTAAAGACGATTTCATTCCTTGGTGCCCATTGGCAATTCCATCAGTCACTGTGATGGTGGTAAATTCTCTTGGCGTTGCACCGGCATCTTTCACGCCTTTTTTTGCGGGCTGGGCTTGTCGTTGCAAAGCAATATTACAAGGCGCCGCCTCATTCCAAGCACTAACCACTCCAACAAATGGTTTTTGCAAATCATCCTCGCTCAATCCTTCTGGATATAGGTCAGTTTTGATATTATAGAGCATTGTTTTTCGCCCCTCACAGCCATGAGAGTTAGTAACATAACGGGAAGGAAGTTTTGATTTGTTGAATT
>CAMDOL010000005.1 GCA_945903615.1 Rickettsia typhi
TTTTTTCCCGCCAAAACCCTTGCAACACAAAGCGCCACACCAAATTGCTGATGAATGGTCATCGCCAATCTTTCGTCACTGGGAGATTTTTGGTAAGTTTTTTTTAAGATTGATTGGTAAGTTTGGTTGGTCATCTATTTATTTAAATAATCAGAAACATCTTTATGAATTGTTGTTGCTAGTATTTTTGCAAACTGGGCAGGAACTGCATTTCCAACCATTTTGTAGCCATCAACAATATTTTTATATTTAAAGACAAAATCATCTGGAAAAGTTTGTATTCTAGCACACTCACGAACCGTTAATCTTCTGTATAAATTCTCTTTTCCTGCCACAAAAATTCTTTTATTTTGCTCAACAAATTCCATTTTTGGAGCTTGAGGGTGAAGTGGCGCATGCCTGCCTCCTGCTTGAATTGTAAAAGAAGGCTCATCCCAAGAGCGAACGCGGTTTCTTGACATAAAAATTGTTGAAAACCCCCCATTCATATATTCATGATTTGGATATTTTAAATCACTTTCCTCATTAGCGTAATTTTTATCTTTCGCAGGTTTTGCAAGCCTTAAATCCCAAATGGCATTTTTTAAAGTAAGCTTTGGAATTATTGGTTTTGGCGGCACAAAACTTTTGCCCATTTTTTTATGGTAACCAACAATAATAACTCTTTTTCTATCTTGAGGAACATTGTAATCATTGGCGTTGAGGAGGTGATATGAAACATTATAACTGAGCGATCTAAACTCATCTAAAATTTTGTCAAATGCCGATTTGTGCCTTGGCAATAATATTCCCGAAACATTTTCAGCCAAAAAAAACAACGGCTCTTTTTCTTTTAAAATACGAATATATTCAAAAAATAATTGCCCCCTTTTATCCTCTATTCCTCTTCCCGCCCCTGCTTCGCTCCAGCTTTGACAAGGCGGGCCACCAATAATTCCAACAACCTCAGGAACATCGCCCGCCAAAACTTTAACAATACTTCTTCTGTCAACCTTGGTATTTGGAAAATTATTTTCTAAAGTTTCCCAAATTGTTCTGTCATACTCATTTGCCCAAACAACATCAAAGCCAGCTTTTTTAAAACCAAGGTCTAGCCCGCCTGCACCACTAAAAAAAGAAGCTATTTTGATATTACTTGGCATAACTAATTAATTTTGCGTTTAGCAATGAAGCTGGATTGTTCGGAATGAAGCTGGATTGTTCGGAGATTTTATTTTTTTCCATTTTGGTTATTCTGAGAATTCTGGCTAGAATTTCCTGAATTTTGATTAACTGTAGATGAGTTTTGATTTTGAGAAACAACCGCCTTCGGAGGAACAAAAGATTTTTTTTCAACAGATTTTTTTTCAACAAACGCTTTGGGTGGCACGAAAGAATCTTGCCTTATAATTTCTGACTTATTGTTTTTAGACATATTAATTAATTTAAAGTTTTAATAATTAATGCTGAGGCTGTAAGAATTAGTGAAAATGCAAAAAACCACTCTTTCCAAATATCTCTTTTTCTAGCCTTATCAAACAGTTTTTCTCCATCTTTTTGGGATTCTTGTTTATCTTCCAAACTCTTGTCACAGCCATCTCTGGCAATTTTTAGCGAAGAAATTTGAAGAACAATAACTCCACAAAAACCAAATAAAGAAATTCCAAGAAGTATTGATGCTGGCAAATAGTCTGATTTTTTTGATAAAACTTCAAATAAAAATGGAATTGCTAAAATAGATACGCTGAAGATAGCTTTATTTAAAAAACTTTGATTTTCTTTGTATAAATCAATAAGAAGTTTTTGATATTCTTTTTTTTGGCTCATATTTTTTTATCTAATTTAGGACTTACGCAAAAACGGTTTTTTATTAAAAATATCAATTGCCGTTGGCTAAAGCCAACGGCAATTGATTATAAAAAGTTAATTTTGCGTAAGTCCTATTATTTAAAAAGTAGCTCTACAAATCCTGCAACGCAACAACATCCAAACTCATTCCTTTTTCTTTATAAGCCTTAATCGCTTCAATCAAAGCCTTGGCGCCCGAGATTGTAGTGCTGTAAGTGGTATTTTTGATAAGAGCAGTTCTGCGGATGGAGAAGCTGTCTTTGGTAGCGGTAGCGCCTTCTGTTGTATTTATAATCAGAGCAATTTCTTTAGCGGCGATCATATCAACAATATGCGGCTTGCCTTCAGCGACTTTATTTACAACCTTTGCTGCAACATTATTATCATTTAAAAATTTTGCCGTGCCTTTGGTAGCAATGATTTCAAAGCCAGTTTGAGTTAAATCTTTAGCAATTTGAATTAGATATTTTTTGTCGGAATCTTTGACAGACAAAAATGCCAAACCAGAGGTTGGCAATTTGACTCCAGCGGCAATTTGAGCTTTGGCAAAAGCCAATGGAAAGGTTTTGTCAATGCCCATAACTTCGCCAGTTGATTTCATTTCTGGGCCTAAAATGATGTCAACATTGTTGAATCTGGCAAATGGAAAAACAACTTCTTTGACTGAAAAATAATTTGGTTTTTTATATTCCAATTTAAATTCGGATAATTTTTTACCAACCATTATCAAGGTGGCAATTTTTGCTAGAGGAACTTTAGTTGCTTTGGCAACAAAAGGCACGGTTCTGGAAGCTCTGGGATTTACTTCTAAAACGAAAAGTTGATTATTTTGCCCATCTTTTTTTATCGCATATTGAACATTCATCAAACCTTTAACATTAAGCGCCAAAGCCATTTTGATGGTCGCCTGTTTGATCTCTTCAATAATTTCATCACTGAGTGAATAAGGCGGAATTGAGCAGGCAGAATCTCCAGAGTGAATTCCCGCTTCTTCAATATGTTGCATAATTCCGGCTACAAAAACTTCTTTGCCATCACAAAGTGCATCAACATCCACTTCAATTGCATCAGTTAAAAATTGATCCAAAAGCAAAGGGCCAGTTTCAAAAACTTCCGAATATTCACTCAGATATTTATGCAAATACTCCACATCATAAATAATCGCCATACCTTTACCGCCCAAGACATATGAAGGTCGAACCACTACTGGAAAACCAATTTGACTAACTTGGTCAATCACCTCAAAAGCAGAATAGGCAATATAATTTTGGGGTTGTTTTAGACCCAATTGTTGTAATAATTTTTTGAAACGATCACGATCTTCAGCCAGATCAATCATATCTGGGCTCGTTCCGATAATTGGCACATTTTCATCTTGCAAGAACTTTGCCAGACCAAGCGGGGTTTGCCCACCAAACTGAACATTGACCCCCAAAAGTTCACCATTTTCTTGTTCTTTTTGCACCAAAGCCAAAACATCTTCTGCCGTTAAAGGCTCAAAATATAAGCGATCTGAGGTGTCATAATCTGTCGAAACAGTTTCAGGATTGCAGTTCACCATAATTGCTTCAATACCAATTTCTTTCAAAGCAAAAGCGGCATGAACGCAGGTATAATCAAACTCAATGCCTTGTCCAATTCGATTGGGACCCGAGCCTAAAATAATAACTTTTTTACGATTGGTAGGAAAAGATTCGCAGGAAGACATAGTTATGAGTGGTAAGTTGTAAGTGAGGTAAGTGATTTTCTTAATTTAAAACAAGAAGCCAAAAAACACAACCAGCTAAACTTATACCAATTTTCATTTTAAAAATTGCAAAAGCTAAACTACGCATATTCTTTATCTTTTTGGTAAAGGAGGTTCCTATAAAAACTGTTCTCTGATAATTCTTTCCTCTAAAGAATGGTTTGCATCAAACAGAATGGTAAATTGATGTTTTTTATCTTCAACAATTTCAACCTCTTTAATATTTCTAACTTCGCTATAATCTGCCGTAGCACTGACTGGACGAGTATCTGGATCTAGAATTGTAAATTTAATTTTTGAATTAGCAGGAAGCAATGCACCACGCCAATTTCTAGGGCGGAAAGGGCTAATTGGAGTTAGAGCAACAATATCGCTAGCAAAAGGAATGATTGGCCCTCGGGCAGAAAGGTTATACGCTGTGCTTCCAGCGGATGTTGCCACCAAAACCCCATCGGCTACTAAAGTTTCAATTCTGGTTTTGTTGTTTACGGTGATTTTAATTTTAGCCGCTTGGTTTTTTTGACGAATGAGAGCCACTTCGTTGATTGCCAAAAGTTGATGTTTTTTATTTTGAATATCGGTCGCAATCATTTTTAAAGGCTTTAAAACACTAGCTTCAGCTTTAAAAATGATGTCGAGCAAATTGTTATCACCACAATCGGAATTCATCAAAAAACCAATGGTTCCAAAATTAATTCCATAAACTGGCACAGCGTTTTCCTCAATCAAATGCAGCAAATGCAACATTAAACCATCACCACCCAGAGCAATAATCAAGTTCATCTCCAAAAGTTTTGCGCTTTTTTTGAGCGGCAAATCAATCAGATTATATTTTTTGATTAACTGTTTTTTCCTAGCAATTGCCTGTTTGTTATCGCTAGAAATGATGCCAATTTTTTTATATTGCATACAAATATTATTTGGGATTGCCTTTGGGATTGCCTTTGGGATTGCCTTTGGGATTGCCTTTAGGGTTTAACATCCAAAAACTTATAATTACAAAAATTAATAAATTGATATATATCAATGGAGTTAGTCTCGGCAAGTCTCTAATCGTGCTATAGCCAAGCATTAAAAAGCTAACAAAAACTGCCGCCACTAATACCGCTTTTAGATTATGCACCAAATTTCCATAACGCCTGAATTTGCCACTCAAGATAAAAGCGCAGGCAATTAAAGTTAAAACCATCGACAAAAGTGGATAGGTAATTCTTTGATGAAGCTCAACATAATATTCTGTCAAATCCTTATAGGACGATTTCTCATCGGGCTTTAATAATTCACCAATATATCTTTCACTTGCCTTCCACCGGAAAGAATCATCCGCTTGATTACTGTCATTTAAATTCACTACATAACCATCAAAACGCAGAATATCTGATTTGCGAGTTTCATAGTTGAACCTTTGTGCAGTTCCGTTATTTAGATAAAGCAGGATTGAATTTCCATCTTGATTTAAATTTCCAGATTCAGAAGTTATGGTTGTTGAATATTCAGCAGCTCTATCATCATAAATTAAAATGCCAGAAAGTTTATTGCTAGAATCTCTCGTTTTAACATAGATGGTAAGGCTGTTAAGATTTTCAAATATGCCGGGAGAAATCAATAAATTAGCATAGTTGTGATCAAAATCCGCTTTGATTGTGCGCAATTTTTTATTAGCATATGGCATCAAAAAAAATGAAATGAAGCAGCAGAGCAGACAGCAAATTGATGCCAATAAAATTGCTGGTTTTGCCAAAGTTAATTTATCTAACCCAGCATTTTTTAAAATGATAATTTCATTGTGGTTGAGCATTTGGTTGTAAGCAACCAAAACTGCTATAAAAAGAGAAACTGGAATTATAATTAAAAGCAGCCAAGGTAAGATCAGTATAAACAGATTAAAAAAATCAGTCACTGAAACACCTTTTTCCGTGATGAATCTGATGAGTGGAATAGCTTTGGAAAACCAAATCAGCAAAATCAGCACACCAGTAATAACCAAGAAATAAGAGGTGATTTTGCGGATTAGATAAAGATTATAAAGTTTCAATTTTGACCGAAAAGAGCTTGAGTATATGAATGAAGCTGGTTATTTTATGGGCTACAAATAAGAACAAAAGTAAAAATACTAAATTAACTTCAGGTTAAGTTAATGTAGTATTTTTATCTGTGTTTTGACGGAACATTGGTTCCGCCCCACGAAAGTGGGGATCCTTAGGCCAAATCCGATGAAAATTAATTCGGTGTTTTGAATCCAATTCCTCTATGTACACCCTATACTACCACATTCTCTGCCCGTTCTCCCGTAAGATTCGTTTTTTACTGGCTCAAAAAGAAATTCATTTCGATTTAATCAAAGAAAATTCTTGGGAAAGAAGAAAAGAATTTATCGCTATAAACACTATGGGCACAGTGCCGGTATTGTTCGATAATCACAACCATCATATCATTTCTGGCAGCTCGGTAATCGTTGAATATATTGAAGAAAAACATGACGATAGCCACAATTATCTGGGCGATTCTCTACTAAAAAAAGCTGAAGCGCGAAGACTGCAAATGTGGTTTGATGAAAAATTTTATAATGAAGTAAGCAAACATATTTTAAAAGAAAGATATTTTAATCGCTTCTTACAAAGCCAATTGGTTCCCAATCCTGACCATCTTCGTCTGGCAAAATATAATCTTAATATTCATCTGAATTATCTAGAATTTTTACTAGAAAATAGAAAATATTTAGCTGGCGATCAAATTTCTATCGCTGATTTTGCCGCTAGTGGACATATTTCTGCTCTGGATTATTTTGGTGATATAAATTGGCAAAATCGTGATTCTATCAAAGAATGGTATTCAATCGTCAAATCTCAAAGAGGTTTTTTTGAAATTCTCAAAGATCGCATCTCCGGTATCAACCCTTCTGATCATTACAGCAAACTCGATTTCTAATAAATTAATTTTCTAAAATATGTCTAAAAATAAACAAAAAACAGCATCAAAATCAGTGAAAAAAAAAGTTGTTAAAAAAAACAATCAGCTGCAATTTATGCCCCAAAAATCTGGCTTTCTGGGCATTGAAGATAAATATTTAAACAAGCCCGAAGATGCCAAAGTTGTGGTTGTTCCTTTTGGTTTGGAAGCATCAGTTAGTTATGGTGGAGGCACCAAAACTGGCCCAGCCGCAATTATCAAGGCTTCTCACCAAGTTGAATTATTCGACGAAGAACATATGAAAGAAGTTTATCGTGATTTTGGAGTTGCCACTTTAAAAGCAGTGCCTATGCCCAAAAAAATCACCGCAGCTTTAGATCAGCTTGAGTCAATCACTCAAAGCATTTTGGATGCGGATAAATTTCCATTAATTTTAGGCGGCGAACACTCAATCACCATAGGCTCAATTCGCCCTTTCGTCAAAAAATATCCCAATTTAGCAATCTTGCATTTCGACGCTCACGCCGATTTGCGCGATGGTTATGATGGCGAGCCCAACTCACACGCATCAGCCTTGCGACGCGTGATGGACAATCCAATTTCCACTCTAATTTCCTGCGGTATCAGAAACATTTCTGCTGGCGAAATTCCCTATTTACAAGCCAATAAAGACCGCATCAAAATCTATTGGGGAAAGGATCGCGAGGATTGGAACATTGAAGAAATAGTCAAACCATTAAAAGGTCGCCCAGTATTTCTAACCTTCGATTTAGACGGCTTCGACTCCAGCCTGATGCAGGCAACCGGCACTCCAGAACCGGGTGGAATTTTTTGGAATGACGCCATCAAAATCATCCGCGCTGCCGCCAAAATTTCTAACATTGTTGGCGCCGATGTGGTTGAGCTTGCTCCAATCAAACAATTTCATTCCTGCGATTTTTTAGCGGCAAAATTATGCTATAAAATTTTGGGTTATGCTTTGGGGAAAAAATCAAAATAATTTAAATTTGTGGTTGCCAAAAATCATCACCGCAAAATAACAATTCGACTTGCAGCCATTAAAGACGCCAATTTAGTTGCGCCACTTTTTGATTCTTATCGCCAATTTTATGGACAAAAATCGGATTTAAAATTGGCTAAAAAATTCATTTCTGAAAGATTAAAAAACAAACAATCGATTATTTTTATTGTTGTTTTGGAAGAAAAAGTGGTTGGATTTGTGCAGCTTTATCCTTCTTTTTCTTCGGTTGCGGCGCAAAAGATTTTAGTTTTAAATGATTTATATGTTGCGCCTGAAGCTAGAAAATTAGGCGTTGCAAAAGCCTTGATGGAAAAAGCCAAAGATTATGCGCTGAAAAATAAAGCTAAAAGATTAAGTCTTTCTACTGCAAAAAATAATTTAACCGCCAAATCTTTATACCAATCACTTGGCTACAAAATTGATCAAACTTATGATCATTATTCTTTGGAAATATTGACTTTATTATAGACACAAATATAGTCATATTTACAACTATATTTTAAACTAAAATTAATTATCAAATGATAACTGCGAATATTAATGAGGTAAAAGCCAAGCTTTCTTATTATCTAAAACTTGCCACAGAAAATGGCGAAAGAATCACGATCTGTAATCACAACACTCCAGTGGCTGAAATTAGGGCGATTGCACTGGTTAAGAAAAACAAAATAAAATTGGGGGTTTGTAAAGAAAAAATTGTTTTACCAAAAAATTTTAATAGCACTTCTAAAGAAATTATTGACTCTTTGTACGCCACAGAAAAATTTAAATAATTATGCAATATTTACTGGATACTTGTGTCTATCTTTGGGCAATCACCAATAATCGTGATAAACTTTCAAAAAAGGTTTTAGGGGTTTTATTAGACAATGATAATGAAATATTTGTCAGTATAATTTCACAATTTGAAACCACTATAAAACATTCTAAACATCAAATTAAAAATCTATCCCGCCCTGTAATTGAATATTATAAACAACAAAGAATTATCAGCGGAATTGAGCTTTTAAATTTAAAACAAGAAGATATTGAATTGGTCAGCAAATTACCAACAATTCACAATGATCCTTTTGACAGACTTTTAATTGCTCAAGCAATTAACAACGGTATGACGATTGTTTCTCCAGATTCTCAATTCTCTAAATATCCAGTTCGATTAATATATTAAAATGACCAAATTTATAACTTTTGAAGGTATTGAAGGCAGCGGCAAATCAACTCAAACCAAACTTCTGCATCAATATTTTTTAGAACAAAATATTGATGCAATTTTAACCAGAGAACCGGGAGGAAGCAAAGTTGCTGAGGAAATTCGGGCACTTTTGATTAATGGCGAGATTGATAAAATGGATGGAATTTGTGAGACATTGCTAAACTTTGCGGCGCGCCGTGATCATATTGAAAAGCTGATTAAACCCGCACTCTCTAAAGGTGAAATTGTAATTTGTGATCGCTTTTTTGATTCAACAATTGCTTATCAAAGTTTTGGTCAGAATGTTGATTTGTCAATTATCAAAAATGTTCAAAACGCTGCCATTGGCGAGTTTGTGCCTGATATTACTTTTCTAATTGATGTTGATGTGGAGGTTGCTTTTGAGAGAATTAAAACCAGAGCTGATAATAATCGTTATGAAAAAATGGATAGAAATTTTCATCAGAAAGTTCGAAAAGGATTTTTAGAAATTGCTAAAAATAATCCCCAAAGAATTGTCTTGATTGATGGCAATCAAAACGCCAACGCAATTCAAGATATTATTCGCTCTCACTTAGAACCTATCATAAATCCTTTTTAACCCCATATTTCGCCCTATTTTTGCTCTTTTTCTCACGAAATTTTTTAAAATATTCCCGATATTCCAAAAAATTTTGTGAGAAAATCGCTAAAAATATGCCAAAATCTGTGATTAAAAAAGATTTATGATAGGTTTTTAAATTAATTATTTATTCCCAAAATTTTTATATTGCTGCACGCCTTTCATCACAATATTGAAAGTGGCAATTTTAGTTGATTTGCTATTAAAAATGTCAGACAGACGAACCTTGGCGGTGAGAAGCTTGCGGTCATCTTCGCTATAGGATAAATATTCATAATCTAAATCATTTTTTGGATGATTTTCAAAATACATTTCGGTTTCTAATTTGCCAAACTTTGGATGATAGACATTAAAATTAATGTGCGGCGCGCGGTTTAAATAAAAGCCAGGAACGATAGTCACAAAAAAATAATTTCCCAAATTATCAGTTATTGTCCTTCCTGACATATTAAAATTTTTATCAATCAAATCACTATTATCATTCAATAAAGTTTGATATTTGCCAGCCGAATTAGTTTGCCAAATCTCAATAATTGCATTGTCAATTGGCAGCCCGAATGAATCTTTGACTACTCCTTGCACAAAAAGCATTTCTCCAAAAGCTGCATAAAATGAGCCAGTTTTTTGAATCAGATTATTAGTGGTATTAAATTTTTCTGGCATTGAAAGATCGGCAGAAAAAAATCTGGTTGGAGTTGCTGGTTTGGGGCTAAAAAGCTCGTTGGACACTTTTTTTCCAGCTACATTTTGTCCATCCACATTTTCTCCCGCCACATTTTTTCCAGCTACATTTTGTCCAGCCATATTTTGTCCAGCCGCATTTTGTCCAGAATGGGCGCTTGGAGCAAAAAGCGACAACAGAAGAACAATGGCAAGAATTCTAATTAGCAACACTGTATAATTACCTTGATAATGGAGTTATTTTTTTAGACAATAAATTCTCTATTTTTCACAAAAAAGCAATCCAATTTATGTCCCCAGCTCACAAAAATAAAATCGCCCTCATTGACGGTTATGGCTTTGTCTTTCGAGCTTTTCATTCATTGCCACCATTAACCAGAGCTGACGGAACACCAGTTGGTGCGGTTTATGGTTTTACTAATATGCTCATCAAACTTCTGGCAAATTTAAATGTTAGCCACATTGCGGTGGTTTTTGATGCGGGCAGCAAAACATTTCGTAACGATATGTATCCGGCCTACAAAGCCAATCGCCCACCTTGTCCGCCAGAATTAATTCCTCAATTTCCAATTGTCCGTGAAGTTGCGGAGGCTTTGAACTTAGCGATTCTAGAGCGGGTTGGTTTTGAAGCTGATGATTTAATAGCCACCGTCGCCAAGCAAGCCAGCCATGAAGATTTTGAGGTTTTGATTGTGTCAAGTGATAAAGATTTGATGCAGCTAGTTGATGGGCAAGTGCAAATGTATGATGCGCTAAAAAATAAAATGATTGGCGAAAGAGAAGTTGAAGAGAAATTTTTTGTTAAACCGGGTCAAGTTTTAGATGTTTTATCATTAATGGGCGATGCTTCCGATAATGTTCCTGGAGTTCGCGGCATTGGCCCTAAAACTGCTGCCGAATTAATTAATCAATATCAAACTTTAGAAAATTTGTTTGAACATTTGCACGAAATCAAACAAGAAAAACGCCGACAAATCCTAACTGATGGGGTAGAAAAAGCCAAACTTTCTAAACAGTTAATCACCTTGTGCGAGACTGTTCCGGTTTCAGATAATTTGCACGACTATTTATTGCAAAATATTGATGGCAAAAAGTTAATGAATTTTTTGGAGAAGCAAGGTTTCAGAGCTTTGGTTTCAAAGGTGAAGAAGGATTTTAATGTTGAGGATGAAGTAAAAAAAGATGGAGATTTATTCGTAGATTCAAGCAACCCTCAAGTGTCATTGAGGACAAATTTACCTTTCTGTCCAGAATCCATTACTGAGCAAAGCGCAGTTATGAAAGTTGATTCCAACTTTTGTCAGAATGATGACAGAGCACAAAATGAGGTTAAGAAAATCACCATCAGCGATATTTCCCAACTCAAAAATCTTGTCCAGATTGCAACTGAAAACGGCAATTTAATTTTAGATTTTATCTTTGAACAAAACACGCCAACAGCCTTAATTATTAGCTCAGCAACCGATTCAAATTCTCTGAAAGAAATTTTTTATACGACAATTATCAATGAAAAAAATTATGATTTAGAAGGAGATTTATTTGCAGTTAAAGCAGAAAAAACCGCTGAGGTTGGTTTGAGACTAATAGATGTGATGGCAGAATTAAAGCTGATTTTGCTGGATGAATCGGTGAATAAAATTGGTTATAAAATTAAGGATTTAGTCAAATATTTTAACCATCAACTTACGACTTGCGACTTACAAATTACGACCACTTTTAACGATATCGCTTTGATGGCTTATGTGCTTAACTCAGCTGAAAATAAAACCGATTTGGATGTTTTGGTTGCTGATAATTTAAGTGATGAAACCGCCAATAATTTTTCACAAAATTGTCAAGAAATTGCAAAAGGGAAAACACCAGAAACCTTTGCCAATCTGGATAAAAAGATCGAATTTTATTGTTTTAAAAATTATGCAATTTGGAAAATTTATAAAATTTTAAAGCAAAGAATTTTTACTGGAAAATTAAACAATGTTTATTACTGCTTTGAAAAACCGCTTATCAAAGTGCTGGCAACCATTGAAAACAATGGCATTGCAGTAGATGAAATAAAACTCAAAGAATTATCAATTTATTTTGATGAGCAAATAAAAAATCTTACTAAAGAAATTTATATACTTGCCAGAGAAGAGATAAACATTGGCTCACCAAAACAATTGGCTCATATTTTGTTTGAAAAATTAAGTTTAAAAACTGGCAAGAAATCGAGCAAAACTGGAGCATTTTCAACCAACTCAGAAATTCTCGAAGAGCTTGATTTGGAAGGGCATTTGATTGCTGGAAAAATTTTGGAATGGCGTCATTTTTCGAAATTAAAAAGCACTTATGCGGATGCTTTGCAAAATGCCATTAACCCCAAAACCAAAAGAATTCACACTACATTTTCCAACATATCTACTTCAACTGGAAGGCTTAGTTCCAACAACCCTAACCTGCAAAATATTCCAATTAGAAGTGAGGAAGGCAGAAAAATTCGTAGCGCTTTTGTGGCGGCAAAAGGCAATAAATTGATCTCAGCGGATTACTCACAAATTGAGCTGCGCGTGCTGGCGCATATTGCTGGCATTGACGCGCTGGGACAAGCATTTTTGCACGATAAAGATATTCACGCCATCACAGCCGCGCAAGTTTTTGGTGTTGAAGAAAATGTAGTTGATAAAGAAATGCGTCGCAAAGCTAAAGCGATCAATTTTGGAATTATCTATGGAATCAGCGCTTTTGGCTTGGCTAAACAGTTAAAAATTGCCAGAGGTGATGCAGCAAAATATATTGAAGAATATTTCAAAACCTATCCGGGCATTCAAAAATATATGCAAAAATATCAAGATTTGGCGCGGCAGAATGGCTTTGTGAAAACAATCATAGGCAGAAAATGTTTTATCCCAACCATCAATAGCAAGAATCCAACTTTAAAAGGTTTGGCAGAAAGATTGGCAATCAACGCCCCAATTCAAGGTAGCGCTGCGGATATTATTAAAAAGGCGATGATTGATTTTGATTTGGTTTTACTTGAACAAAAATTGCAAAGCAAAATAGTTTTACAAGTTCATGACGAACTTTTAATTGAAGCACCAGAAAGTGAGGTAAAAATAGTTGCGGCATTGCTTAAAAAAACTATGGAGAAAGCAATTTTGCTGGATGTGCCTTTGAAAGTTGATGTCAAAATTACTCAAAGATGGGAATAGCCAAACCACTTTGTCCAGATAGATTTGATTTTTGGGTTAGACACTGTTAGCTAACAGCTTCTATTGAATTTGTTATGATTCCAACTAGAATCCAAGACTCATCAAAAAACAATCCCAGCTAAAAAACTATTATGACAAACTACTTAGAACCTGTTAGCTAATGGTATAAGGCGCTGAGTATTTTACATAACTCAATTCAAATTAAATAAAAATTATTATGAAAATCGGAATCATTGGAATCACTGGCAGAATGGGTCAATCAATTGCCAAAACTGTTTTGGCTAATGATTTAAATGATATTTCTGCAGGTTTGGTGCGCCTTGGCAGCAATTTAGTTGGCGGCGATATTTCTAAAATTATTGGCGGCGAAGATTTGGGAGTCAAGGCAACGGATAATTTGGAAGATTTAGTCAAAAATTCTGATGCAATAATTGATTTTTCTAACCCAGAATTATCTTTACAAACCGCAGCTCTGGCTTCTAAGTATAATAAAATTTTAATCTGCGGCACCACTGGTTTTAGCGAGGAAGAAAAAACTCAATTAAAAAATTATGCTAAAAATTGCGTTATAATTTGGTCTTCAAATATGTCAATTGGCGTAAATTTGTTGATGAATTTAGCTGAGCAGGTCGCAAAAGTTTTACATTCTGATTACGATGTAGAAATTCTTGAAATGCACCACCGCAATAAAGTGGATGCACCTTCTGGTACCGCCTTATCACTTGGCGAAGCAGTTGCTAGAGGTCGCAATTTAAATTTTGGTGAAGTGTGCCGCAAAACCAGAGAGGGAATTGTTGGCAAAAGAACTGAGAATGAAATTGGATTTTGCGCACTGCGCGGCGGCGATGTGATTGGTGATCACTCAGTTATTTTTGCGGGCAATGGCGAAAGAGTCGAGCTAACTCACAAAGCCTCAAACCGCGATATTTACGCTGTTGGCGCACTGCGCGCCGCAATTTGGGCAGAAGGAAAACCACAAGGATTTTATACTATGCAAGATGTGCTTAGTTAGTCCTAGCCCATTACTGTCTGGTTAACTTTTTCTGCTTTTAATTACCGTCGGTTTTAACCGACGGCAATTAAAGGGCACCTCTAAAGACAGCAAATTATATCGAAAAAATTTCTGATACCTATTGAACCATTTATTGATAAAGGTTTTAAGAGTTTTAGTGTTTGGCTAACTGGACAGTAGTGGTCCTAACCTATAACAAACAAAAAATATGAAAATATCTTCAAAACTTTTCCTGATAATTTTTATCATTTTTAATCCCATCAAAACTTTTGCTGCTGGCTTTGCAGTTGACGCTCATTCTGCCGCTGGTCTTGCCAATTCTCACGCGGGAGAAACTACGGGAGCTCACGATATAAGCGATTCTTATGCCAATCCCGCAGTTTTGTCTGACATAACTTCTCCACAACTTTCTATTTCTGGAAGTTACATCAAAGTTAATATTGATGACGATAATGGTAGTGGTAAATATATTGGAGGCAGCGCTATTGCTTCTTCTAAAAATGATAATGCTGGTGTTGATGCTGTTGTTCCAGCCTTTCATTTGCCGCTCCAATCAATAAAACATTAACCGCCGGAATTTCTATCACCGCACCTTTTGCACTGCAAACGCAGTATAATCCAAATTGGGCAGGCAGATATCAAGCGGTGGATAGCAAAATTACTACCACAAATATTAATCCGATGCTTTCTTATAAATTAACCAATCAGCTATCAATCGCTGGTGGTTTAGAAGCGCAATATGCTCAAGCCAGACTTACTAATATGGTTGATATTGGCGCTTTATTATTTTCATCACCAGGCGCCGCCGATAGACTTGGCAAGGCCAAAGGAGATGATTGGGGATATGGATTTAATTTAGGAGCAAAATATAAATTTAATAATCAAATAGAGGCTGGAATTGGCTATCGCTCTAAAATAAAACATAAAATTACTGGCGAAGTCGAAGTTGTTAATGCCGTTGCCACCTCTAAATTTAATACTCTTTTTATCACTCCAGAAATTGCTTCGTTTGGGCTTGCTTACAAACCAACTTCCAAAGCCGAGTTGCTTTATGACCTAGCTTGGACGAGATGGTCACGAATTAATAGCATTGATATTAATGCTCAAAACAGCCAATTAAGCAGTAGCACAAAATTTGTCTGGAGAGATAGTTTTAGAAATAGTTTTGGATTTAATTATCAAACAACTGAAAAGTTGCAAATTAGAACTGGCATTGCTTTTGAACAAGGAGCTTCAGGACAATATCGCAACCCAAGAGCGCCAGAAGCCAATAAAACTTTGGTATCAGCTGGCGTGGGTTATAAATTCAATCAGAATCTTTCTGGGGATTTAACTTATATGCATCAGTTTTATGAAAAAACTAAAAATAATTTAGCTGGAAAAGATAGCGCAGCACTTTCAGTTTCAAGCCTGCAAACTGATTATAAAATAAGAGTTGATGTTCTGGCACTTGGTCTGGTTTATTCTTTTTAACAATTATCTTGTAGGGGCGGATTGCATCCGCCTTTTTTATTTGGGCGAATGCAATTCACCCCTACAACATCAAATATCACCCATAATTACAGCGAGCAACATATCATCCAAATCTTCCGCAGAGATTTTTTTATCATCAATCACACTCAAAGGATTTTTTGGTAGATAAATTGAATATTCAATTTTATCGCCTTCATTTCTCACTTCCATTGTGCCACCGTGATGGTGAATCAACAAATAGCAAACCAACAAACTAGTGTATGATTCCACTTTATCTTTCTGAATTGGTGGTGCAAAAAATATGTTGTCATTATCAGTCTTATCGCCTTTAGCAATCACAAACTCCAACGCAATTTGATTATTTGCTGCAGCATTATCCAAATTGGCAATTTTAAAACTAAATTCATTAGAAATTTTTGCAATATGCTTTAACAATTCTTCCGTTGCAATTTTAAAACCATATTCATTGATTGCTACCTCGCCAATCTCTACAACAGAATTATTGTTTAGAGCAATGTTATCAAGTTTTGCAAGCTCTTCAACTATTGCTAAAATTTGCTTTGAATTAATAGTATTTTCAAATTGATAATTTTGATTAAAAGGAATTTTATTATTTACTTTTTCAACTACTTCTAGCAAAAATAAAGTTTCCAATAAATCATTATTACCAAGCTCAAAATCTTGCCAATTTTGCTCTTCGTTATTATTTTTGATAGTCGCAAACCGCCCAATAAAATCTTGCATTGCCAAATCAGCAAAGCGAATATAATTCATAGTTTTAGCTAGCAAAATCAATTGCCGGGCCCGATCAATTTTAGTCATTCTTCTTTTAACCATCATCTTTTCGTGCAACAGCTCGTTGCGTTCCTTTTTGATTTCGAAAAGATCAATCGCCTGACCTAGCTCATGCTTAAGCATATCATAATCCCAAGGCTTTTGTATGTAGCGCAAAATCTCGCCTTTATTCACGCATTCAATCGCATCGGTTAAATCAGAATAGGCGGTGGTTAGTAGGCGAATAATTTGTGGATATTATTCACGCAAATGTTGCAATAATTTGACGCCATTGCCTCCGGGCATTCTTTGATCAGTAATAACCACCGCAATTTCATTGTGCTTTTCTTCAATAATTTTTTTTGCCTCATCAACGGATTCGGCAGTTAAAATATTAAATTCTTTCTCCAAACCTTTAACAAAATATTTGCGTGTTTTTTCTTCATCATCAACAAAGAGAATATTGAAAGGTGATTTTTTTATTTCAGTCATATTGTTTTTTGATTAATATTATTGGGTATAAAGCTTATCTTGTAACCAATTGGCTGGGTTCATTAAAATATAATCAGCTATTAATTGATAAGAATTTTCAGTACGAATTATATGTTCGTAATAATTTCGTTGCCAAATTGATTTAGAAAAATTTATTCGTTTAGTAACCGTAGATTTATACCCGCGAACAATCGCCCCAATTGTCTGTGATGTTCCTCGTAGGGGCGAATTGCATTCGCCCTTTTTAACAACATCAAATTCGTTTATGTTTGTAGAATTTGGGCGGATGCAATCCGCCCCTACGGAATTGATATCGGATTGTGTGCGAATAATAATTATTCCATGGATATGATTTGGCATCACAACAAATGAATCAATCACAATATTTTTGCGCAATTGTGATGTTTTGACCCATTCGTCAAATGCAATTTTCCCTTCGTCATTCAACACCATTGCCCCATCAACAACTTTTCCAAACAAACATTTTTTATCCTCACAACATATCGTAATAAAATACGCACCACCTTGTGAGTAATCATAATTTTTTAACCTGATTGACTTGCGTTGGTGAACCTTGGGATCGTATTTCATAATTATTATCATTTGGTAGGGGCGGATTGCATCCGCCCTTTTTATTTGGGCGAATGCAATTCGCCCCTACGAATTTGTCATTGACAAATCAAAACTAAACACACTGCCATCGCCCAATTTACTAGTCGCAGATAAAGTCCCGCCATGATTCTTTGCAATCGTATAACTAACGCTAAGCCCCATTCCCATTCCTTTCCCAACTTCGCTGGTCGTAAAAAACGGATCAAAAACTTTTGCCAAAGTCTCCTCATTCATACCAATACCGTTGTCGGAAACAAAAATTATTACTCGGTTATTTTTTTGCTCTGTCCAGATTTTAATTATTCCCCCATTTTCCGCCTTGGCATTTTCAGCTTTAGCAATTGCCTTGCAGGCATTAGTGATAAGATTAATTAAAATTTGCACAATATGAGTTTTGGCGCCACTAACCATTAAATCTTTTGGCACATCAATGATTTTCTCAATATCTTTACATTCATCCGCAGTGAATCGGACAGAACTTTCAATGGCATCGGCAATAGCAAATTGATTATACTTACCAGCTTCTTCTGGATGAGAAAAGTTATGTAGATCACTGACGATATTTTTAATTCTGTTCATTCCTTCTTCAATATCAGCAACAGTATCTTTCAAATCTTCATCCCCAATTATTTTATCATCCATTTTGACGATTCTGACTGCGGCGATGGTGTAATTTAGTGGGTTATTAATCTCGTGTAAAATCCCCGCAGAGAGATGACCCATTGCGCTGATCTTTTCACTTTGGATTAGTTGGGCTTGGGTGGATATTAGTTTTATGTTGGTGGATTTAAGGTTGTAGTTTAGGGAGAATTCGGCGAAGCGCAATTTGGCATTAAAATAATTTGCTACCGAACAAAAAACACTGGTGGAAAAAAGAAAAAATATACTATTGACCAATATTGGAATATTGTATTGCAAGCCATTTATACTTGAATGAAAAAAAACTGTTGATAGAAATATAGCCAACATTAACACACAAGCTACGACTGTTTCTAAAGGATCCCAAGGCAACAATGCCGATATGGCTAACATTGTAAGGGCAAGTCCAGCGTAGTAAGGAGATGACATTCCTTCTGATAAAAATATCAAAATATTTATTTGAATTGTAATAAAAAAAACCAGCAAGAACCCAGCAGCTTTAATTTTTCTCTGTGTCCAATTTTTATTAAAAATAACAAATATCAAAAGAAATATCAGAACTATATCCGCCCCCATTCTGGTTTTGATCAATATTTTGGCAATATCTGGATACACAACCATATCCAACAAACTGAACAAAATAATAAAAAGTGTAGCTAGTGGTATAGTGACAATTAGCCTCTTTTTATTTAACGCGATGTCGTAATGGTTGTAAGATTCTTTAAAAGATTGGTCAGTTATTTGATGATTTTTAAGCAAGGATTAATGCTGGTTGTGATTGTAATTTTTGTAGGGGCAGACCTGTGTTTCCGCCCTTTTTTAACAACATCAAAAGGTCCTTTGGCTTTTAGCCTTGGCTGTTTTTAAAATTGATTAAATCGCTTGCTTCAGATTGTTGCTTGCTCATTGAATAAATTGTGAGCCTAGAGGTTAAAATAAATCAAGAACTAAGGGTTATTTAACAAAAAATTTTATTAAGGCAAAAATTACGCCCGTTTGGGCGATCATTAATCCCGCTGTCCATTTAATCATATCGAATTTTGATATTGCTATTGCTTCATTAACTTTAGCAATCTCAACTTCTAATTTTGAATTAATCTTGGCAATCTCAACTTCTAATGTTGAATTAACCTTAGCAATCTCAACTTCTAATGTTGAATTAACCTTGGCAATTTCAACTTCTAAATCTTGCTTAGTTGCCAAGTTATCTCTTTCTTGCGAAGTGGCGAGCACCTCAGATATAACCTCGGCTTGCACTTCGGCTTGTTTTTCACTAACGCCAGAATTTTTAAGAATTCTTGCCAACATCAAAGTATCAACAGTTCTGGTTTTGGTAATGAAAGAATGATTTTCTTTTTCTGTTTTCAATGCTACTTTCATTAATTAATTTTTTGGGTGATTTTAATGGGTAATTTTTAAACTTAATTTAAAAAAAATATGATAACAAAACAAATCGGAGAAAAACCTAATCGCTATATTTTATTTGTTGATGATGAGCCAAAATCAACCAAATATTTTGAAAAAATATTCTCTAAAAATTTCAACATCCTCATCGCCAATAACGCCAATGATGCTTTTGAGATTATATCTTCAAGACATAATGATATTGCCGTGATAATTACCGATCAAAGAATGCCCAACTTTACAGGGGTAGATTTGTTAAATAAAGTAAAAAATGCTTATCCCAATATTATTCGCATCTTAACCACCGCCCACAGCAGTTTGGAAGATAGTATTGTAGCAATTAATCAATGCAACATTTTTGCTTATTTAACCAAACCGTGGGATATTGATGAAATGTCTTTGATTTTACATAATGGCTTTATGGAGCTTGAAGCCCGCATTGCTTTGCTTGGGCTTTCTGGCTCTATTGCCCACGAGATGCGCAACCCACTTAACTCAATCGCCAATTCTTTTGAGATGGTCAAGATTTTGTTGCCTAAAAAACCCAGTGAAGATGATCAATCTGCGGTTGAAATAAAAACTCCAAACTTGCTTGATATTCACGACATTATTGACGAAAGCAAACAGACTATCAAGCGCGGCAATAAAATTATTGATTCAATTTTAGCCAATTCCAGAGGTGAAGAAATTGATAATAGCAATTTCACCAAACTTTCCGCTAGGGATGTTGTCAAATTTGCTACTCGCAATTTTGGTTATGAGAATTTAAAAGATCAAAAATTGATTGAAATTATTGGCGGTGATTTTGATTTTCTGGGAGATAAGGATTTATTTATTTATGTTTTATTTAACCTAATTAAAAATTCTCTTTATTACAAAACTCAAAAAAATAATTTTAAAATTACCATCAATATTGTTGCTTCACCAAAAGAAAATTATATTAAGGTGAAAGACAATGGGGTGGGCGTTCCACAAGATAAATTAGAAAATATTTTTAATAATTTTTCTAGTTCAGGAAAAAAAGGTGGAACCGGACTTGGGCTATCATTTTGCCGTCGAGTTTTGAAAAGTTTTGGCAGCTCTATTAAGTGCGATTCGGTTTTGGGTGAATGGACAGAATTTACTATTTCCTTTCCTCTCTATGATTCATATCTAGCACAAAAAATTCTTAATGAGATTAAAGAAAAAAAGAAAGATTCTGCGCCCGCACTTCCAGCCTTAGAATTGCTCAATCCAGAATTCACGAAAGGCAAAACTATTCTTTTGGCTGATGATGATTTGGTGGCAAGTAAAATGACGGGAAGAATTTTATCTACTTTAGGTTTTGCTGTGATTCACGCCTATAATGGTCAAGGGGTTTTAGAAATTTTGGATCAAAGATCGCCTGATTCACCAATTGATTTAATATTGATGGACATAGAAATGCCAGTAATGAACGGCATTGAGGCTAGCAAGATAATTCGCCAAGGTAAATATGGAAATATTCCCATCATCGCTTCCACTGCTGACACTAGCAAGGATAGGCTGCGAATCATCAAAGATGCCGGCATTAATGATGTTTTAGGAAAACCATTTTTTAAGGAAGAGTTTTTTCAAATACTAGCGCAGTGGTTTAAAGAATAATGTTATTTCTGGAAACTTGGTTTCAAAAAATTATCAATGAAATTTTTACTCAAAAACTTCCCAAAAAAATTGCTGTTGGGGTTTCTGGAGGGTTGGATTCTATGGCTTTGTTGCTGTTATTCAAAAATGTTTTTCATCAGAAAATTGAAATTTTTTGTCTAACAGTTGATCATAATGTTCGGAACAATTCTTACCTTGATGCCAAATTTGTTGCTGATTTTTGCGCACAAAACTCCATTCATCACACCATCTTAAAATCCTATTTGGAGCATCCTCCTGAAGTTAATATTGAAGGCTCGCTTCGTGAAGTGCGCTATAATTTGCTCACTGAATTTTGCACTCAAAACCAAATCAAACATTTATTTTTAGCCCATCATCAGCAAGATTTAGCAGAAAATTTTTTGATTCGATTATTTAGGGGCAGCGGGATTGATGGTTTGGCGGCCATTAGTCGCAAGTTGTTAGTTGTAAGCAACAAATCAAAAATTGAGGTAATCAGACCATTGTTGGATTTTTCTAAAACTAATTTAAAACAATATTTGCAAGCCAAAAAAATAAATTGGGTTGAGGACGAGACCAATGAAGATGAAAAATTTTTAAGAAATAAAATTCGGAAATTTCTTCAAACTTTGCCTGATTATGAAGTGATTAACGACAGAATTGCGCTAGCTTCCAGAGCAATTTTAGAAGCAAAAGAAATTTTGGCACAAGAAACTAAAAAGAATTTCCCCAAAATTTTCAAAAAAAATATCAGCGGATTAGTTTTGGATATAACAAAATTTCAAAAACTAAAAAATAGCGTCGCAACCAGATATTTAGCGCTGGGATTAATGCAAATATCAAACAAGGTTTATAAACCCAGAAGAGAAAAATTAGAAAGAATTTATCAGCTAATTATAGAAAATAAATTGAACAAAAAAGAAGAATTTTATGGCTGTGAATTAAAAAAACTGAGTGAGAAAGAAATTCTAATCTCCAAGAAATAGAAGTGAATGAGAAATAAAAAAATATTATTTATAGTTGAAAAAAACCTTCTGGAAGGCAAGTTTTATCTTGGATCTTCCAATGATTTAATATTGATCTTTCAGGCTTTGCAGCAAGGTTTGCAGGTTTATTTATCCACACCAAAAAATATTCTCGCTCAAAATCAATTGCAAAAATTCTCCGCTCTAAAATTATCAGAAAATTTATATCAGGAAAAAATTATACCAAAGTTCATCAGTATTACTGATGAAATAAAAACAGCTTGGCACCATCAGGTCATTAACTGTTTGCTTGCAAAGCCAAATGATGCTGATGACGCTGAAAAATCTCGCAGCAAAATATTATTCTTAGATAGTAAAATTGAAGCTATCAAATTGAATGAGATCCTAATTTTTAACCGCGCCGAGCCAATTTCTTTGACCAATAAATTTTATGATGCACTGATTAGTTGGCAAAAAAAAGGTGCTAAAATTTTGCCAAATCCATTTTTGAATAAAATTTTAGGCGATAAGTTGGCAATTTATGCAATTCATTACAACCAAACAATTGCAGGATTAAACCTATTGGATGGAATTAATTTTGCAGATGAAAAAAATAAAATTAGTTTTGAAAGTAAAATAATTTGGATCAGTAAAAATGATTTAACCGCTCAAAAAATTTTACAATTTTATGATTTGTTAATCGCTGAAAATTTTGCCAAAGCTGAGGAAATTTTTAAAGATGAGTATCAGATTTTTATGCAGGGCGCTAAAGAATATTTAGAATTTCACGGAAAGCTTGGCAATGATTCAATTATCAAACCAGCCAACTATTTTGGGGGCACGGGAGTTGTTGTCGCTCAAAACCAAATCTTGAATTTAAACCAAGCAATAAAAAATATTACTAAATCTTTTTTGGCGGTTTGGCAAGATTGTAAGAATAGTGATCATTTGGATTTAGCATTTTTACCAACAATTATTGTTCAAGAGCGAGCAACATTGGCGCATCTGGGCGATTTACGAATTGTGTTTTGTGGCAACAATTTTCAGGGAATTTTTGTCAGAGTAAATCCTAATTTTGAAAAATCCAACGCCAATAATTTACATTTTGGTGGCCATCCAGAAAGTTTGTTTAAGCGTTATAGGATCAATAAAGAAGGTATTGATTTGATGATTGATGATATGAAAAAATCTGGGCTTGATGAAAAAAGTGCAGAGATAAAAAAAGCCAAAGCACTTTATGGTTTGCTGCAAAATTTAGATTTTTTGCAACAAATAAAAATCTTATCTGAATACCCAATCATCGGCATTGACGCTTTGCTCACCGAAGATAAAAATGGTGATTATAAATATAAAATTAATGAAATAAATCTGACCTCACCAATGGGACAAACCCAATTGTTACTTTTGCAAATGGCGGTTCAATTTAGTGATTTGGCGGTTGAAATTTTGCAGAAAAATGGTTTTGAAATTCGTTTAGAAAAATATCAAATTTTAGCAGATTATTTTAAAAATCAGGATGAAAAAACTGCTTTGTTGGCCCAGAAAATTCTATTGCAAAATCAGCATTTGCAAGACTTAATTACTAAAGAAGCTGGAGAATTATTGGTAAATAATTTTGCTACTAAAACCCTCAAACATTTTATAGGTGCCCCAGCACTTCTGTCTGGTTAACTTTTTTGCTGTTAATTACCGTCGGTTTTAACCGACGGATAGAACTAACTAAAATAAGGGCTTTAGCCCAATACTTCTGATGTC
>CAMDOL010000006.1 GCA_945903615.1 Rickettsia typhi
TATTTCTGAGGATTTTTTGAGTAGAAATTTCATTACTTTTTGGTGGAATATTTCCATATTTCACCAAAAATAATGGAATTTATGCCAAAAAAGACCAGAAAGATCAATTTTTCTAAAACATTGTTTTAGTTGTTCAGAGGTTCCTTAAAATTTGAGTTAAAACTAAAAAATCTTTCTGGATCTCCGATCAAGTCTGGGATGACAATAAGAGAGAATTTATTTTTATACCTTAAACTTGAACATTAACAATGTCTTTAATCAATTACCGTCGGTTTTAACCGACGGATAGAAGAAGTAACTAATAAAAGGCTTTAGCCCAACATCGCAATTGTTGGGCTAAAGCCCAGTTTTCTTAATCTCTTAACCGTCGGTTAAAACCGACGGCAATTAAAAGCAGGGAATTAAAAGCAGGGAATGAAAAGCGGGGAATGAAAAAGAAAAATTATATCAAAAAAAATTTTGATTTCTATTTAATCCTTATTTTTAAGAGTTTTTTTAAGGGTTTTGGTGCTTGGCTAATCGCGTTTAACTAACCCAAAAAATTTCTTCTTACGAAGATTTTACCAAACAATATTGCATAACATCAGTTCTTTGTCCATAAAAGCCCGCAGCGCAGTAAGCTAAATAGAATTGCCATTTGCGGATAAATTCTTGGTTGAAGCCTAAAGTTTTTATTGCGCTCAAATTATTGTTAAAATTTTCTAGCCAAAGTTTTAGGGTTAAAAAATAAGATTGACCGAAGGCAAATTCGTTATCCACCTTTAATCCTTGTGCGGCAGCAAGGTGAGTGAAGATTGATTTGGAGGGCAAAACTCCGCCAGGGAAAATGTGTTTTCTAATAAAATCGGCAGTGGTGGAATATTTTTCGAAGATGTCATCTTTAATGGTGATGGTTTGAATTATGGCTTTGCCGCCTTCATTTAAGCTGCTTGATACCTTCTTGAAATATTCACTCCAATATTCTTTGCCAACCGCTTCAAACATTTCGATGGAAACTATATTGTCAAATTTTTGAGTCTCTAAGCGATAATCTTGCAGAGCGATTTCACCTTTTAAATTCTGGGCTGATAGGCGTTTTTGAGCAAATTCAGCTTGCTTGGTTGACAAAGTTAAGCCTTTAACAAACTGATCTTGTTTTGCCGCTTCTTCCATAAACCCACCCCATCCGCAGCCAATTTCTAAAATATTTTTTCCTGAATTTAAGTTGTTTAAAATGCGTTGATATTTATTTTTTTGCGCCAAATTTAAATCGGTTTTTTCATCAAAAATTGCTGAAGAATAAGTCATTGAAGGATCAAGCCAGATTTGATAAAACTCATTGCTGATATCGTAGTGAAAACTGATATTTTTCTTGCTGCCTGAAAGGGTATTTTTGTTAAATAAATTTTTGATAAAACCCAAAAAAGAAAAGAAAATATTGCCGTGAAAAATATCTTCCAAATGTTCTTGATTGACTACAAAAAATGAGAGTAGGGCAATTAGATCGTCAGTCTCAAACAAGCCATCCATATAGCTTTCACCAAAACCAATATCACCAAATTTTACCACCGCATCAATCAAAGCCCAATCTTTTATAACGATATTAGCCTTTAAATCGGAGTCTGGGTTGCCAATTTCAATTTTGTTATGTTCCGGAGTGGTGATTTCTAAATATCCGCTTTGCGCTTTTTGTAAATAGTTAAAAATTTTATTTTTGAGCATTTTTAGAAATTGTTAAATTGTTATTTAATTTAGGCGGCAAAGGATGATATTTTGCACCTTTAAAAACCCATAGTTTGAAGGCTTGTAAGTGAATTAGAAAAATAGTTTTAAACATCAAAAACGGCATTTTTAGCAAACTTAAAATTAGGTTTTTATCGCTTAATTTTTGATAAGTGCATTTGAAGGAAGTTGCCAGCTGCAACTGGTTTTCTGTGTAATAATTAATATAAAAATCGAGCTGATTTTCTTTTGTGACGAAACGAAATTTATAATTGCCTTTATTTTCAAAGAATGGTGAAACATGAAATTCTTTTTGAGCGCCAAGCCATTGATTTGAGTGAATTGGTTCAAAGTTTTGATTAAATAATAGATAAGAATGTTTTTGTTTAAAAGTATTGCGAACTTCAACTAAAGCAGCAATTAAATTTTCTTCTTCATCAAAACCAAGCCAAAAACTAGCTGGGTTGAAGGCATATCCTAAAATGCGTGGATGAGAAATTAAGATTATGTTTTTGATGTTGACAATGTGGTTTTTGGCGAAGATTGTTTGGATTTGAGAAAGACAAGAACTTTGATTTAAAATCCAATGATCATAATCAAAAAAACTAAATAAGTTAAAACGATTAAACGAAAAAAATCTTCCCTTTAACTTTCCCACAAAACCAAGCGGCAAATAAAAATACAAATTATTGTATTCAAAGCGATTGGCTTTAGGCAAGGTTCTGGCGTGCATCACTTTGCCTTTAAGCAACATTGGTTTTTGAGGAAGATTTATTTTTGCCAACTTGCTTTTACTCCTAATTGGTTGGCAACATTTAAAGCGGAAAGCAAACCATCTTCGTGAAATCCATATCTAAAGTGAGCACCGCAAAAATAAACCCCTCGTTTTCCTTGAATTTCAGGCAATTTTTCTTGAGCCAAAATTGCTTCTAAATCAAAAATTGGATGAGTGTAATTATAAGTTCCAAAAGTTAATTCATCCTTGATTTTGGTGATTGGATTAAGAGTCACAAACAGCGGAAATTGCTCAGAAATATTTTGTAAATTATTCATCCAATAACTTAAACTAATTTGGTTTTCTTGATTGGCAGACAAATAAACCCAGCTTGCCCAAGCCTTTTTATTGCTGGGCATTTGCGAAAAATCGCAATGCAAAACTGCTTGATTTTGGCTATATTTAAATTTGCTCAAAATTGCTTTTTCATCTGAATTGGCATCTTGTAAAATTTGCAAAGATTCATCACCGTGACATGCAAAAATCACCTTATCAAATTGATATTTCTGGTCGTTTTTATCAATCACAGTAAAGCCAGAATCGCTATTTTGAAAAACCGTTTTAACGCCACAATTTAATTTAATTTTATCGGCAAAATTTTGAGTCGCTCTTTTAATATATTCTTTTGAGCCGCCTTCAACCGTATACCATTGAGGTTGCTGAGTAACCGTTAAAAGCCCGTGATTATAAAAGAATCTCAAAAAAGTTTTGGCTGGATAATTTTTCATCAACTCTACTGGGCAACTCCAAATTGCAGCTGTCATTGGCAGAAGATAATATTTTTTAAAATACTCACCAAGATTTAATAAATTGATAAAATTTTCCAATGTTTGATCGTCAAATTTTTCTGCCTCAACAATTTTGATTGCCGCTTTGTTAAATTTGGCAATATCAAAAAGCATTTTTAAAAACTTTGGACTTAAAAGATTTTTCTTTTGAGCAAATAATCCAGAAAGGCTTTGCCCAGAATATTCCAAACCGTTTTTAATGCTAATTCCAAAAGACATTTGGCTTTTGATAATTGGCACTTTTAACTCTTCAAAAAACGGTTTTAAATTGTCATAAGTTTTAAAATTATAAACAATAAAACCAGTATCAACACTGATGATTTGATCAGCATAATCAATAGTTGCGGTGTTTGCATGACCGCCAACATAATTATTTTTTTCAAACAAGGTTATGTCATATTTTTTATTCAAAAAATAAGCACAGCCAATTCCAGAAATGCCTGAGCCGATGATTGCAATTTTCATGATTTTTCAGTTAAAAATAAATTGCTGATTCTGCTTAAAGTGCAATAAATTAACAAGAGATATATTGTCTAGAATTGCAATTTATAGTGATTGGCAGAAAATCTTTGAAAATTAATATTGCCTATTTATTATCTACGCGGCTTGCCTTTAACTTGGCATCGGCAAATTATCAATCAAAAAATATATCTGTGAAACAAAACTTCGATAGAAACTCCGACAAAACTCCTGGTAAAAATTTTAAAATTAACGATCAAATCAAAGCAAAAGAAGTTCGACTGATCAACGAAAATGGTGAGATGATTGGGGTAACCGAAATATCAAAGGCTTTTTCTATGGCAGTTGAGGCCGGTCTAGATTTAGTTGAAGTTTCTCCTGCTGCTGAGCCACCGGTTTGCAAAATTGCTAATTTTGGCAAGATGAAATATGAAATGCAAAAGAAAGCTGCTGAAGCAAAGAAAAAACAAAAGGTAGTTGAGACCAAAGAAATCAAGCTTTCAATTAATATTGGCAAAGGTGATTACGATATTAAAATGAAGCACACTATTAAATTTATTGAAAAAGGCGATAAAGTTAAAATTTCGATCAAAATTAAAGGTCGAGAAATGTCGCATTTGGAATTAGCGGAAAAGATGATGGCAAGCGTTACTGAAGATGTTTCTGCGGTAGCAAAGTTTGAATCCAACCCAAGACTAGAAGGCAGGCAGATGGCTGGAATTCTAATCAAAAAATAAATCTTCCAACATTTAAATTATTTAGCTTATTAATATGCAAGAAATGCAATCAATTACCAATCAGGTTATTCAACTGGCTGGAAAAAATCAAAATCCTCTAAATCCTCTTCTAGAAAAATATATCCGAATTTTCTTTTCTGGATCGGTAGGAAAAGATTTTGCTGATTATAAAATTGCTGAATTGCTTGATTCTGCAACTTCTAGTTTTGAGTTTTTTAGTCAAAAGCCTAATAACAATTTTAAATTAAAAATTTATAACCCAACTCAAGATCAAGATGGTTTTGAGCTGGGATATACAATTTTTAATATTGTTAATGATGATATGCCATTTTTGGTTGACTCAGTCGTGATGCAATTTGATAATCTGGGCATTGAAATCAAAAACATTATCCACCCAATTTTAACCACAAAAAGATCTGAAGACGGCAAAGTTATTTCCTTTTTTAAGGAAAATGATCAGTCCAATGAATCAGTAATGCAGCTGCACTTGGCTAAAATTTCTAACGATCAGATCAGTGTCTTAGAAACCCGCTTATCCGAAGTATTGGAAAGTGTTAAAATGGCAGTTATGGATTGGCAAGCAATGATAAATTTGGCAAAAAAATCTAGCCAAAATTTAAATGCACAAGGCGCCAAAATCTCTAATTCACAAAATTCTGCCAATAATGTTAGCTTTGATGTTGCCGAAGCCGTTAGTTTTATTGATTGGGTAACGGACAATAAATTTATTTTCTTAGGTGCAATTGAGTTCGATATTGAAGTTAAAAGTGGTAAATATAATTACAAAGAAGTTGACGATAGTCGTCTTGGGTCTTACAAATCTGAATATGAAATTACCAAACCAACTATTGTAAATGTCTCATCTGAAGAAATTGAGGAAGTAGTTAAAAATCCTTATTTAGTTGAAATTCTTAAATCTCGCTATAAATCACAAATCCATCGCTATTCCAACGCTGAAAGAATCAGAATCCAAAAATTTGATAATAATGGAAAAGTAGTTGGAGAATATCGTTTTATCGGTCTTTTCACCTCTTCAGTTTATTACCAAAATCCTAAATCAATCCCGATTGTTCGTAAAAAAATTGATCAGGTCATTATTAATTCTGGCTATGGAAAAAACAGCTCAAACTATAAAGATTTAATATCTACGCTTGAATCCTATCCACGCGATGAACTATTTCAAATTGAGCAAGAGGATCTTTTAAGAATTGCAGTTGGAATCGTTGCAATGTCTGGGCGTTCATTGGTAAGGATGTTTGTAAGAAATGATAAATTTTCTCGCTTTGTTAGCTGCTTAGTTTTTATTCCGCGTGACAATTTTAACACCTCACTTCGAGAAAAAATCCAAGATCTTATCGCGAGTTCCTATAACGGTGAAATTTCTGATGTCTTCGTTCAAATTGCTGATTCCAATTTAACTAGATTGCACCTTGTCGTTAGAACTGATAATGGAATTCCGCAAATTGATTCTGATGTTTTGGAGCAAAAATTAATTAAACTTTGCCGTCTTTGGAATGATGAATTTAAAGATGAAGTCACTGCTAATTTTTCTAGTGATGAAGCAAAAAAAATTCTTGATTTATACCACAATGCTTTTTCCGTTAGCTACACTAATCGTTTTGACTCTAATGATGCGGTTATTGATGTTAAACATATCAACACCAGCCTCGCTTCTGGAAATATCATTTGCGATTTATATCAAACTAAAGAGGTTGCCAAAGATGTTGTTGAGCTAAAACTTTACAGCCCAGAAAAAAAATTATTACTTTCCAACATAATGCCAATTCTAGATAGTTTTGGTTTTAATGTGGTTTTGGAACACACCTATTCAGTATCTCCAAAGAAAAATAAGGATGTTTGGATTCACTATTTTAATCTTAACCTAAGCTCTACTGGTGATAAATTAACCGATGAAATTAAGAAGAATTTTATTGAAATGGTCGGAAAGATTTTTTCAGAAGAAACTAAGGTTGGACATTTAAATCGTCTCGTTGTTGCTTCTGATCTAAACTGGCGCCAAATTTATTTACTTCGTGCTTATAGCAAATATCTTTACCAAATTGGTTTGAGATATAGCCAAAATCACCTTTCTGATGTGTTGGTTAAATATCGTGATCTAACTAGATTAATGGTTGAGCTTTTTGAGATTAAATTTGATCCAGAATTCAATGGTGATCGCACTAAATCAGTTAATGAAATTTCAGCAAAAATTAAAGATGGTTTAAGCAAAGTTTCAGATCTTGCTGAAGACGCAGTAATCAGAAAGTTCTTCAATATTATTCAAGCAACTTTAAGAACTAACTTTTATCAAAAAGCTGCTGATGGAAAAATTAAAGATTACCTTTCTTTCAAATTAAACTCGGCAAAAATTCTTGATATGCCTTTGCCAGTAATGTATGCTGAAATATTTGTGTATGCGGTAAAAGTTGAGGGCGTTCATTTAAGAGGTGGAAAAGTTGCTAGAGGTGGCTTGCGTTGGTCAGATCGTCATGATGATTTTAGAACTGAAGTTTTGGGTCTGGTAAAAGCACAAATGACTAAAAACGCTGTGATTGTTCCGGTTGGTTCTAAAGGTGGCTTTGTAGTTAAAAAACCAATTTCTGGCTTGAGCAGAGAACAAATTCTAGAAAATGGTATTGATGCTTACAAAACTTTCCTTCGAGGGCTTCTTGATCTAACTGACAATGTGATTGATGGAGAAATTGTCAACCCTGAAAACGCAATTCGTTATGATGATAACGATCCATATCTGGTAGTAGCAGCTGATAAGGGCACGGCAACTTTTTCGGATATTGCCAACAGTATTTCTGCTGAATATAACTTTTGGCTCGGAGATGCTTTTGCATCAGGTGGGTCAGTTGGTTATGATCACAAAAAAATGGGTATCACCGCCAAAGGTGCGTGGGTAGCGGTTAAAAGGCATTTTGCAGAAATAGGAGTTGATATTCAAAGTCAAGATTTTACCTGCACTGGTATAGGTGATTTATCTGGAGATGTGTTTGGTAACGGAATGCTATTGTCAAACCATACTAAGCTGATTGCCGCTTTCAATCATATGCATATTTTTATTGATCCAAATCCAGATTCAGCCTCTTCATTTAAAGAGCGAGAAAGAATGTTCAGTTTGCCAAGATCGAGTTGGACTGATTATGATCAATCAAAAATTTCTAAAGGTGGAGCTATTTTTGAAAGAAGCGCAAAAACTATAACCTTATCCCCAGAAGCAAAACAGGCTTTGGCAATTGATAAAGACGAATTAACTCCTAATGAACTAATCTGTCTAATTTTAAAAGCACCAGTCGACTTGCTTTGGAATGGAGGCATTGGAACTTATGTGAAAGCAAGTGATGAAACCCACCTTGATGTTGGTGATCGTGTCAATGATGTTTTGCGGGTTAATGGCTGTGATCTAAAATGCAAAGTTGTGGGTGAGGGCGGTAATTTGGGCTTCACTCAAAAAAGTCGTATTGAAGCATCATTGAACGGCGTTAGAATGAATACTGACGCGATGGATAACTCAGCTGGTGTTGACTGTTCAGATCACGAAGTCAACATTAAAATTGCTATGACTGCCGCGATGAAAGCTGGAAAAATTTCATTAGAAGAGAGAAATAAAATTCTTGAACAAATGACCGATGAAGTTTCTGAGTTGGTTTTGATGGATAATAAAAATCAAACTGGTGCAATTTCAACTTCATATTCTCAGGGCTATTTAAGTCTCGGCAATCAAGCGCATTTTTTAAATAGTTTGGAAAAATCTGGCGCATTAAATCGTGCGGTTGAATTTTTACCAACCAACAAAGATATCGCCAAAAGACAGGCTGATAAAGTTGGTATGACTCGCCCAGAATTGTGCGTTATGCTCGCTTACAGCAAGATGGATTTATATCCACAAATCCTCGCTTCTAATTTAGTCAAAGATGTTTATTTAGCTCCAGATCTTTCCAGCTATTTTCCTAAATTACTGCAAGAAAAATTTCCAGATGAAATTAAAAATCATCAACTGCGTTCTGAAATTATTGCAACCATCCTTACTAACTCGATAGTCAATAAAGCGGGAATAACTTTCGTCAATCAAATTGCTAGCGACACTGGTTTTATGCCTGTTGATGTCGTGCGTTGCTTTATTATAGTTTGTGATTCTTTTGGTCTGGATGAAGTTTGGAATGGGATTGATAAACTCAGCGGCAAAGTTTCTGCTGGCATTCAGGCGCAAATGTTTTTTACTATCAATAAACTTCTCGAAAGAGGCGTGGTATGGTTGTTGCGTCATCAACAAAAAATTAGCATTTCTACCGCCATTATCAAATATGGCACAATTATCAAGCAGCTTGATGAGATTATTGATAGTATTTTAGCGAGCGCTTCCAAAGATTCGTTTAACAAAAAAATCAAGCGCTATTCTGATGCGAATGTTCCTGCTGATTTATCTAGAAAAATTGCGACGATGGATCCTTTGGCATCAGCCTTTGATATTGCTGAAATTGCTAGCCAGTCCGACTTTAACATCAAGATAATTGCTCGTATTTATTTTGAAGTAGGATCAAGGTTCGATTTAAAATGGCTAAGAAGTAAAGTGGCTGCAAGTAATATTGATAGCTATTGGCAAAAATTATCCCTAAAAACTATTTTAGAAGATTTATATAAATATCAAATGAAGCTTGCCAAGCAAATCGTCGATTATGCTTGTGCCAACAAAGATTCTTGTGAGGCTGAAATATCTCTGGATTATTGGATCAAACATCATAGCTTTATGGTGCAAAGATATGATAGCTTTATCACCGAGTTAAAAGAGCAAATGAACCCTGATTTATCAATGTTTGTTGTTGCTTTAAATAGAGTGAGGGCATTAATTTAGTTTGTAATTAATAAAGTTTAAGTGATAAGGGCTCCTCTAAAAATTCTAATTTTTAGAGGAGCTCATAAGTAAAGCCGAATTCGTGATTAACTTAAGGAATCTCTGAACAACTGAAACAATGTTTTAGAAAAATTGATCTTTCTGGTCTTTTCTGGCATAAATTCCATTATTTTTGGCAAAATATGTAAATATTTCGCCAAAAAGTAATGAAATTTCTACTTAAAAAATCCTCAGAAATATCAATTTTTAGTTGTTCAGAGGTTCCTTAATTACCCACAACTTATTACTTACAACTATTTTCGCGGTCGTGGCGGAGTTGGTAGACGCGCAGCGTTGAGGTCGCTGTTCTGTAAAAAGAGTGGAAGTTCAAATCTTCTCGACCGCACCAAATTCAAATTATAATTAAATTACCCAATGAAGATCCTAGTTTTAAAAGAAACTGCTAATAACGAAAAGAGGGTTGCGGTTACCCCAGACTTAATTTCTAAGTATGACAAATTTGGCTATGAAGTTCTAGTCGAAACTGGCGCTGGTCTTGGTTCAAATGTTAGTGACGAAGATTATCAAAATGCTGGGGCAAAGATTATTAATAATATTGCCGAAATCATTTCTGGTGTTGATATTATTTTAAAAGTTGGAGCTCCAGATGAATCTGAAATCAAAAAAATATCTGGCTGCAAAAAAGATGTTGTTTTGGTTGGAATGCTTAACCCATACCTAGATCAAGAAAAAATTAAATCTTATCAAAACCTAGGAATAAAAGCTTTTGCTGCTGAACTTTTCCCGCGTATCACTAGGGCTCAATCAATGGATGTGTTATCTTCCCAAAGCAATCTAGTTGGTTATCGAGCCGTGATCGATGCGGTTGCCGAACTTGATATTGCTGTGCCCATGATGATGACCGCTGCCGGAACAATTACTCCTTCTAAAATTATGATTCTGGGCGCTGGTGTTGCTGGTCTGCAAGCGATAGCTACCGCTAAAAGATTGGGCGCGGTTGTTACTGCTTTTGATGTTAGAGCAGCAGCTAAAGAACAGGTGCAATCACTTGGTGCAAAATTTATTGAGGTTGATAATGATGAAGATGGACAAACCAAAGCTGGCTATGCTAAAGAAATGTCCGATGAATATAAAAAGAGACAAGAGCAAGTAATTTTTGATAATATTATTAAGCAAGATGTGGTTATTGCTACCGCACTAATCCCTGGAAGACCTGCTCCAAAATTAATTAGTGAAGCAATGGTCAAAGCAATGAAATCTGGTGCAATCATTGTTGATATTGCTGCGATAAATGGTGGAAATTGCGAATTGACTGAAAGTGGAAAAGTGGTTGAAAAATTTGGCGTAAAAATTATCGGATATGATAATTTTCCAAGCCGCATCGCCAGAGATGCTTCCAAATTATACGCTAAAAATCTTTATAACTTTGTTGAGCTCATTACCAATAAAGAGGAAAAGAAAATCCACATTGATTCAGAAGACGAGATTATAAAAGCAGCTTTATTGTCATAATTTATAAAAAACTATGGTCAAAAAATTTAGCTATCTTTGTGACTTTGCTGGAAAAAAACATCCAGTCACTTTTTATATTGGTGATGCTGCCGCAGGAAATCATCCGATTGGTTTTCAAAGTAATTGGCTTGCCAAAGAGCGTGGTGGTGCGGTACCAAAAGATCTGATGAATTCTTTGATGCGACTCAAAGAAATTGCTGACGCTCAAAAAGTTTCTTTTGAAGATCTCTGTGAATATGTCATTAAAGAAATAGAACTCTCCCAACCTCCCGCCAAAATAGAAACTAAACCAAGTTAGTCGATGAAAAAACAACATATAGCCGTTTTAATGGGCGGCTGGAATTCAGAGCGAGAAGTTTCTCTAAGAAGCGGTGAGGCAGTTTATGGCGCTTTACTTGAGCTTGGTTACAAAGCAACCAAAATTGATTTTGATCGTAATATTGTTGAAAAACTAAACGAAGTAAAGCCTGATATCGTTTTTAATGCCCTACATGGACGCTACGGTGAAGATGGTCGTATTCAAGGTTTGCTTGATATTCTTAACATTCCTTACACTCACTCAGGAATTGTTGCGGCGGCAATTTCAATGGATAAAGTTTTGACCAGTAAAATCTGTGCAACTGTTGGCGTGCTTTCCCCTCAACAAGCCTTGATTAAAAAAAGCCAAGATAAAAATAATGATGAAAGTAATAAAAAAATTATTTTTGAAACAATTGGAAAACCATTTGTGATCAAGCCAATCAACGAAGGATCAAGTGTTGGTGTGCAGGTGATTTTAGAAAATATGCCGTTTGATTTACAAAGTTTTGATTGGAAATATGGTAACGAAATGATTGTTGAAAAATATATTGCTGGGCAAGAAGTGCAGGTGGCAATTATGGACAATAAAGCTCTTGGCGCAATTGAGGTAAGGCCAAAACATTTGTTCTATGATTATGAATGTAAATATACTGCTGGTATGACTGACTACATTATGCCCGCTGAAATTCCTGCTGATAAATATCAAGAACTTTTAGATTTGGCACTCAAGGCTCACAAGGCTATTGGCTGTTCGGGAGTTAGTCGTATTGACTTTATTTTGAATAATAAAAACGGTGGAGACAATCAGTTTTATTTTTTAGAAGTTAATACTCATCCAGGATTTACCGCCACATCTTTAGTGCCTAAAATTGCTAAATATCAAGGCATATCTTTTAGTGAAATTGTTGAATATTTAGTATCTTCAGCCAAATGCGGAATATAAGAATTAATAAAATAAAATCCTTCATAATCAGCCGCCCCACAATTCGTTTTGTTCTTTTATTTTTTCATCATAAAATTTTCCCCTACCTTAAATATTCTTTTTATTTTTTTGTTGTCTTGCTGATTGGTATTCTAATTTATCTAGCAATCTTTAAAAAATCACAGCTTGAGCAAATCAGGTTTCGTATTGCTCATTACGGATATAAAATAATTAATTTTGGTCCCAACTATAATAAAATTAAAATCACCGGTAACGAGCGTACTGCCTATGAGCAAGTTGCCAAGCTCGCGCGCGCGGAGCTCATAAAAAATGATGATATTAATAACCAAGCAATGATTGAATCGTTAAAAAGTGAAATTGAAAAACTGCCTTGGGTTGATGAGGTTATAATTAGTGTTAGTCTGCAAGACAGTTTAAATATTCACATTAAAGAACATCAACCCTTTGCAATTTGGGAAGATGGTCAAAAATATATCATTAGCAAAACTGGCAAAATTATTGCTGTTGATAATTTGGAATCCTTCGACAACTTGATTATTCTTACTGGAAACAATGCTTATAAAAATGTTAAATCTCTCTTCAATATTTTAGCAATTGATCCTGAGGTAAGTAAAAATATTTATTCCGCAACTTGGGTTGGCGGCAGAAGATGGGATGTGCGTTTTGAGAATGGTTTGTTGGTAAAATTGCCAAGCAGCAATAGTGATAATGATATGAGTTACGCTTGGGGTAGCTTGATAAAAATTTATAATATGCCCGGATCATTAATTGGGCTAAAAGCAGTTGATTTAAGAATTGCCAAAAAAATTTATTTGGAATATGATGAAGGCACTACTAAAGAATTAAAATCTTTTTCTAACTAAAACTACAACTACAACACAATCTCAAACTACAACACAATGCGAATTAGAATTAACATCAGTTTAAAAAAAGGCGTGCTAGATACTCAGGGCAAAGCAATTGAAAACGCTGTGAATAAAAATTTAGGCTTCCCTCAAATTTCTGGCGTGAGACAAGGCAAACAATTGGAAATGGAAATTGCCGAAACTGATATGAATAAAGTTGGACAAATTGTTGATGAAATTTGTGATAAACTTTTAGTTAATAAAATCATCGAAAACTATTCTTACGAAGTTGTAAGCGATAAGCAATAAAGTTATAAGCAAAAAAATAAATTAAAATGAAATCAGCAGTTATTGTTTTTCCGGGTTCCAACTGTGAACGCGATGCGGTTAGTGCTTTGGAAAAAGTTGGAAGTAAAATTGAAAAAGTTTGGCATCAAGAAACTTCATTGCCCAATGGCTTAGACTTGATCATTGTTCCGGGTGGTTTTTCTTACGGCGATTATTTGCGCAGTGGTGCAATGGCAGCAATTTCTCCGGTAATGAATGAAATAAAAAAAGCAGCAGAAAAGGGTATAAATATTTTAGGTATTTGTAATGGATTTCAAATTTTAACCGAAGCGGGTTTATTGGACGGAGTTTTGCTTCAAAATAAAGGCGGCAAATTCATTTGCAAAACTGTCAATTTGCGCGTTGAAAGCACAAGCAGCAACTTCACTGCTAACTATCAAAAAAACCAAGTAATTCAAGTTCCAATCGCTCATATGGATGGAAATTATTTTGCTGATTCTAACACTTTAAAATCACTTGAAGATAACAATCAAGTTGCTTTTAGATATTGCGATTTGTTAGGGCAGGTTGGTGATGCTTTAACTCCCAATGGTGCAACTAATAATATTGCTGGTATTTTTAATAAGGATAAAAACATTCTTGGAATGATGCCTCATCCAGAAAGAGCGACTGATAAAGAAGTTGGTCTTGTTGATGGTTTAACAATGTTTGAAGGACTAATAAATAAATTTAAATAAACAACTCTAGCTTAAGGGAGTCTCTAGAAATTAGAATTTTTAGAGGTGCACTTAAAAACCCCAAGTAAATTTTTTTAATTCACCACATTAAAATTATGCTAAAAACCGCTGGCTTTATTGCTCAAGCCCTCACTATTTCATTTTTTTCTATCCAATCTTTTGCCACCAACATCTCGTCACTACAAACTGGTGATATCAATTTAGGTAGCAGCTCATCAGCAACTCTCAATCTTAATAATGGCGGTATTTTAAATGGTAATTTGACTATGGGAAATTCTAGTCAAATCACCACTTTTAATGCTGGAATTTTGAATGGAACTATCAACGGTGCTGGTAAAATTATAATTGCCACCAACACCATTTTAAATGGCAATATTGGTGCTTTGAATGCCGTTTCATCGCTCACCATCAATGCTGGAAAAATTTTAGATTTATCCATCAACAACAATTCAATTAATGCATCAGGAAGTTTTAACATTGCCAGTGGTGCAACTTTATTAGTTGGCAGCGGCACAATATCAGCAAGTATTCAGGCTTCTACCAAAGGCTCAGGAACAGTTAAATTTGTTACCAACAACACTTTGGGTGGCAGTGTTGGCACTGCAACCTCAACTTTATCTTTGGTAGAAATTTCATCAGGAACAACTTTAAACAGCAACACGAGAGGCATTGACGCAACTACAATTTCAATTGCTGATAATGGAACTTTTAATTATGGCAATGGCACAATTAGCGGCGAGGTTGAAGGTAAAAATTCTGGAGTTGGAAATTTAATTTTTAACAACACCAAAACTACCAATTTTAATATTGGACAAACCAATCAACTTGCCAATATTAATATTGTGGATGGTGCCACAATCACATTGGGCGGAAATATTTGTGCAAACACAATCAAAATTGGCAATGGCGTTAGTGGGCGCCTTAAATCTCATCTTAAAAATATTACCGCTAATAACATTATCATCGCCAAAGGAGCATCTTTGGAAATTTTATCTGGCAGTGCAGTTATTGGGGATATCAATGGTGATGCTGAGGGCAATGGTTTGGTGCAATTTTCAGGAAGCTCCGCAATTTCTCAAAGCCATTCTTTAGGTGCAACCACAAAGCTGGCACAAATTTTAATTTCCAACGAGGCAACTTTAAATATCAACGATAATATAATTTTTAATGCTGACGATATAACCATCGGCGAAGGTTCTGGCGGTGGAATTGGAACGCCAATTTTAAATCAAAATAATGGCAAGATTGGTGCCGATGATAATTCACAAATTCTTCTGAACAGTGATTCGGTTTTTAATTATAATGGCGGAATAATTAACGGCACAATCCATGGAACTTCTTCTAATAAGGGAACATTCAATGTTAACAACGATTATACAAATAATTTTGAGATAGGGAAAAGTTTTGATTTGGCAAATTTAAATATCGCCAGCGGCAAAACTTTAACTGCCAATGCCAATATCTCTGTTAATAATATTTCTGTTGCTGGCACTTTAAATTTAGGCAATTCTTCAAAAACCATCACCGGCAATTTAACTACTAATGGTGGTGCAACTATTGATTTGGGAGTTGCAAGCCACACAATCTCGGGCAATTTTATAACTGCAAGTGGCGATATTTTAAAATTAAAAGCGCTGAATAATTCTAATATTGGAAATTTAAAAATTGCGAGCAACGCTGTTGTTGTTGATGGAACTGGGTTGAAAATCTCTTTTAATTCTGATGACGGATATTTGTCTGATGGAACTAATTTTGCTATTATTTCCGCAGCTTCAGGGGCTATCAGTGCGGTTGGTGATAAGAATATTGATGTCAATAATTCAGGTTCCAACCAATCTGGTCTTCTGACTTTTCACACCACATCATCAAATAATAATTTGTTTTTAAGTGTCGATAGAAAAGGTGCCGAGACCTTTAGTCGCAATAAATCTGTGGCGATTGTTTATGATAGTATTGATCAAACAGGATCATCTGCGACTGGTGAACTTAGAAATTTACAAAAATTTATTGATAGCAATTCAACCAATAATTTTCAAAAAGAAGCGGTGCTAAAATCAGCTATTCCGCAGAATAATAAAGATTTGAATAATAGCTCATTTAATTCTGCTAAGGATTCATTGAGCATTGCTGAATCTAGACTTAATAAAAAAAATTCTGACACAATTTTTGATAATCAGGCAATTTGGATACAAGGATTTGGAAGTTCTGCGACTCAAGAAAATGTTGGTGATTTTTATGGCTACAATTATTCCAATCATGGCTTGGCAATTGGCGTAGATCAAGAGATAGCCGAAGATTTGCGTTTAGGAATTTCTGCTAGTTTTTCAAGCTCTATCACCAACTCAGCTAGCATAAATAAAAGGCAAACTAATATTGATAGTTACCAATTCAATGTTTATGGCGGCTATAATTTTGCACCATATTTTGTTGATGGAATTTTGGGAGTGGCAATAAATCATTATAACTCAAGTCGCACAATGCCCGAAATAAATCTTACCGCTGGTGCTAGATATAGCGGTCAAACTTATATTGCTAAATTTGAAACTGGAATGATTCAAGAGCTTGGTTATGGATTAATTGTCACGCACAAAATCAGCTTGACCGCAGCAGAAAATCAAATTGCGACATATTCAGAATCTGGTGCAGGAACCCTAAATTTAACTGTAAGCAATCAACATACTAATTTTTTAGAAGGAAGATTTGGAAGTGATTTGAGCTATGATAGTTTAGAAATTTTCTCTGCAAAAATAAAACCAAAAATCAAATTGAGTTATGGCTATGATTTTTTAGGCAAAGCTCAATCTTCAACCAATCATTTTCAAGGTCAAAACAGCTCTTTTCAAATTAAAAATCCTAATGTTGATAAAGCTAGTTTGAAATATGGTTTTGGTTTCGATATTTATGAGGCGGAAGGAATTTTATTGACGGCAGATTACGATGTAGAAAAAAAATCTAGCTATCTATCTAAATCAAGCTCTCTTTATTTACGATATGATTTTTGATAAAGCTAAAACTTGCTTGCGTTCTATGTCGCGATATTTTGAGATGAGGTGCGGATATTCTCGATTGTTGATATCGCTGAGATCAATATCTCTGTAGCCTGGATGGACCATAATTTCTAAATTCTCTTTTTTTAATTTAGAAATTTTAGTAATTGCTTTTTCATCAACTTTGCAGCTATATAAAATGCTAAAAAAATAAAAATCAGTTTTAGTGCAATTAAGTAAATAACAAAATTTTAAGACTAAAAATTTTATAATTGAAACTGGTGATGGAAAATTCTGAAAATCAACTGAAGTAAGAAAGTTTTCATTAATAATTCTGAGTCGAGAAATTTTATATTTTTTGGCTAATTTTTGAGTGATTTTAAAAACCAAAGGAATGGTATGGATATGTTGATGACCATCTATATAATCAACTTCACCAAGATCTTTCGATAATGTTTTTAACTGCTGATTTATTTCTCGATACAAAACTCTAAGCAAATCTTTTTTCTTAAAAAAACTGAGCAAAAATATTTTTAGAAAACTATTTTTAAAAATTTTCTTTTCATTGACAAGAATTTGATTTCTGCTGCTATATATGGCTTTGCCAAAAGTTAAATCAAGGTGCAAACCAATTTTGATTTTATTAGCTTGCTGCTTTTTTAATTCTTCCAAATAATCCTGATAAAAACCACCAGTCACCATAACACTAACACCACTTAGAAGTCTTTGATTACAAAGCTCAATAATGGCAGTGTTAACGCCCTTACTCATCGCAAAATCATCGGCAATAATATAGGGCTTAGACATTTTTCTTTCCGCTTTCAATTATATCCGCAAAATAAAGTGGGCGTTTTTTTATCTCCAAATGAATTCTGCCGACATATTCACCGATCACGCCAATGATGGTAGTTTGAATAGAAAATAAAATTACCATTAAAGTAATGATAGTTGAAAAGCCGGTTTCTGGTCGCCGAAAAATTATATGATCAAAGACAATGTAAAAAGCATATAATATGCTCGTCACCGAAGCACAGAAGCCAAATATGGTTATAACGCGCAGAGGTTTGATCGAAAATTGTAAGATAGCACTAATGCCCAAATTGGCATATTTTAAAAAACTATATTTGCTGTCACCGTGAATTCTTTTTGGCGCAACAAACTCAATAGTTTCATAATTTTTAATTCCAACCCAATGTAAAATGCCACGGAATAAGCGATCACGCTCGCCAATTTTTTTGATGCGATCAATATATTTTCTGTCAATCAAACGAAAATCTGGATAGCCACCAGCAATTTCAACCTCAGAAAGAAAGTTCAGGCATTTATAATAAACTTTGCTGATTTGTTTTTTTAGCCAAGATTCATCTTCATTATTAGTTCTTTTGGTAATTACCACGTCAACACCACCAATCCATTTATCGATCATTGCTTTGATTAGTTCGGGAGGGTGTTGCAAATCAGAATCCATAAAAATTAAAGCATCACCATGAGCATAATCCATTCCAGCTGTCATAGCAATTTCATGACCAAAATTTCTGCTAAAATTTATGATTCTTATATTCTCATCAATCTCAGACATACCAACCATCTTTGCTAAACTGTGATCTTTACTGCCATCATTAACAAAAATAATTTCGTAATTGACATTAATTTTTTGTAAAACTTTGAGCAACTCTAAATATAGAGGCTCAATATTATCCTCCTCATTATAGGCTGATATTACTAGGCTGATTAGCTTTTTAGATTTTATTTTTTCCATATTAAAAACACTCCGAACATAATTAACAAAACTCCCAAAATTTGGGCTAGTTCAATTTTTTCTTTGAAGATGATACTCGAAAGAATGATGACAAATATATAGCTAATTGAAATGGTTGGATAGGCGATTGAAAGAGGAATTTTTTGTAAAGCAACTATATAAAATATCGTTGAAAATCCATATAAAAATAATCCAAACCACAAATTGCCATTAAAAAAATAAGCTAAAGAATCTGGCTTCAAGTTAGCCATTGCTAATGAGCCAAGTTTCAAAAAAATTTGCCCAGCAACGCCGATAAGAATTGCGGTTAGAAGCATTGCATTATACATATACCAAAATACAAATTAATTACCATAAACCTATTTTGGTATATGGGGATCCCCATCAAAGTGGAGCGGGGCAAATGCCCCTTATAAAAATAATGATATTCAAATTTAATTTGAGGGCACTTTGAATATATCTATCTAGTTTCGTTAGCAATCACAATTACTGAATTATTAGCACTGGCAATATTATTAATCCTGCTTTTATCCTCGGCACTAATATCGTCAACTATAATAAAACAATTTTTACATTCAGCCAACTCTTGTTCATTTGTTAAAGTTATAATTTTATCACGACTATAAAAATAGGTAGAGTGCCGTGGTTTATAGCCATATATTGCTAAGGTTTCTTTATTTGATTTTGTAAATTCTTGAATAATTTTTTTATCAGAATGCTTACCAATTAGACTTGGATTGGCAATTATGATGATTAAAAATAAAATCGGGATTAAAAATAATCCCTGAATAATTTTTGAATTTCTAAAATTATTTTTATAAAAATGTGAACCAAGAAGGGCAGAAAAAGCCAAGAGAGATAAGCATGCGTAAGGAATAATAATGTTTCTTGCTAAAGTAAAAAATAACAACGGAGCAATTGTCCAGATAAAAAAATATAAATTAGTTTCATCTTTAAAAAAAATTTTCAATTGAAGTTGATCTTTTTTTAACTCACTGATCCAATTGTGAATTAAATATAAGCTCCACGGCAAGATAGATAATAAAAAGAAAATCCAAATCATTCCAATCGGCTCGCTGTGTGCATGACCATAAAGATCACCTTTCCAACCGCTAACTAAAAAGCGACTAAGATGTTCACCGACGATAAAATAATTTAAAAATCCGGGAGTTTTTATTTCAGCTAAAATATACCAAGGCACAAAAATTAGCATTGCCAATAAAGATCCAGTTAAGATTGGAAGTTTGCTAAAAAATTCTTTTACACCATTCTGAAACCCTTTTTTAATCCACAAGAATGCAGCAATAGAAAAGCCAGAAATAACCAAGCCCAGCGGGCCTTTAGCAAGCATACAAATCGCTAAGCCAATAAAAAATAAATAACCAATAGCTTGGCTTTTTATTTTTAAAACTTCGAGCTGATAAAAAGTCAACATCATCATTCCTAAACCAAAAGCTAAGTAAGCATCGGTCATTACGCCTCCAGCTAAAACAAGCCACATTATTGTTGAGGTGAATATTGAGCAAGAGATCAAAGCAAAATCTTTGGAAGTTTTTTTGAAGACCGAATAACTATAAATTGACAACGCGATCATAATCAGGAAATGCGGAAGTCTTGCCGCTAACTCTGAAAAGCCAAATAATTTAAATGAAGCTGCCGTTGCCCAAAAAGAAAGTGGTGGCTTTGCCCAAAATGGTTCAAAAAAATAGCGCGGCGTGATCCAGTCATTAAGCAAAACCATTCTCATGGCAATGCTGGCGTATCTACTCTCGGTTGTGTCAGCAAGATCATACATTCCCAAGCTAATGAAGCGCAGCAACAATATTGCAGCGATAACACAATATAAAAAAAGTTTTTGTTTTGATGAGAGTTGCATCAATCGTTTGATTTAAGTTATTAGAGAGTGCGCAAGATACATTTATTTTTTTTAAAAAATAGCAAATTAAGTAATTATTTCGAGCTTGGTGGTTCCGTGTTTTTTATCTAAATAGTCTAGAATTAAAGGTAAAGCCACTGTTAATTTTTTGTCAAGCTGATATGGAAAATTGACCACTGCCATTCCGCAACCTTTAAATCCCTCTTTAATATTTTGATCAATTATTATTTCAGCAATCAAAGTTTTTTTAATTCCAAGATTAATAATTTCTTGATGAAATTGTCTGGTAATATTTTTATTAACAATCGGATACCACAACAAATAAATCCCTGTCGCAAAGCGTTTGTAGGCTTCATACAAATATTTTATCATCAGATCAAAATCATCCCCGCGACCGTTTTCCTTTTCAAACGGCGGATCAATTAAAATTAATCCGCGTTTAATTGCTGGTGGTAAATGCGATTTTAAAAGCCCATATCCATCTTGATTGAGAGTTGTGGTTTTATAATTTCCAGCAAAATTTCTTTTAAGCAAAACATAATCCTCAGGATGAAGCTCAGCAAAAAACGCTTTGTCATTTTCACGCAAAAATTGTTTGATGATTTGTGGTGAGCCCGGATAAGTCTTGAGCTCGTCAGGATTTATCTGATTGAATTGTTGAACAATTTTTAAATAAGAAGAGAAAAGCGGATGAACATTTTTGGCTTGCAAAAGCTTGATAATTCCATCTTTATACTCACCAGTTTTGTTTGCCAATTCCGAAGTTAAATCATATTTGCCAATGCCAGAATGGGTATCAATTGCAAAAAATGGATTTTCCTTTTCTTGTAATTTTTCTAGACAAAGACAGAGAATTAGATGTTTAAAAACATCGGCAAAATTGCCAGAATGGAAAATGTGATGATAGTTCATTTGTATTTTATATAAAACTGGATTCCAGCTTTCGCTGGGATGACTAAATGAAATTGATAAAATTTATTTAG